>JAFTQT010000075.1 GCA_017462615.1 Clostridia bacterium
AGCGGCAATGATGATCGCTTTGCAGCACGGTCACACAGATCTTTGCTGTATTTACGATATGAGAACCAATACCGCTCCTTATTGCCCTCTGTTCGATATCAAAACACATAAGCCCATTCACGGTTATTATTCCATGGTAGCGTTCAATACTCTTTACCGTCTTGGAAATCAGGTGGAGCTTACTGTGGACACGGAGGATTTGTATGCTGTCGCGGCGTCTGACGGAAAATATCACGCGCTGATGGTATCCAATCTTACGGGCTCGGTTCAGTCGCTGACGCTTGAGGGGGTGGATCTTGCGCATGCGCATATATCGATCATTGATGACAGACATCTGCTTTCGTGGGCACCAAACGCAAATACCATCGGAAATAATACCGTGATGCTCATTGAGTGGCAGGCGTCAAAATAAAATAGAAGGGTTGTCATTTTGACCTTCAAACCCAGAAAAAAGCACTTGCTTCGGCAAGTGCTTTTTTCAACGAAATTCGCCTGCGGCGAGTGAAATATGGCTTTGCCATGTGAAATAGCTACGCTGTGAAATATTTGCTTCGCAAATGTGAAGAGGCGAATTTCATTTCACATCGAACGAAGTGAGATATTTCACAATTTTCGCAAGAAAATTATTTCACATTCGGCAACGCCGAATATTTCACTAAATTCAAGAGTTGCATTTTTGTACTATGAGACCAACAAAATCTAAAATTGTCCTATTCCATGCACCTTTCGCTCATGTTGGCTATCAAGCGCATAGCGCTTGATACGAGCAACTGAGCTTTGCGTTCCCCACCTGCGGCAGCGGGCTCAAAATTCCGCGGCGCGGTGAAAAACGTGGCGATAAAAGTCTTGTTTTGCGCAAACTTCCTTTGAAGTTCTCCAAAAAAACGCTCGGAACACCTTTACAAACCGCCGCAAAAGTGATATAATCAAGGTGTTAGATCTTATACTATTCTGCAAAGGAGAAAAACTATGAAACTGATCATCAAAGACAACTATGACGCCATGAGCGCATGGGCTGCGCAGCATATTGCCAACGCCATCAACGCCCACAAGGAGGCCCGCCCCTTCGTGCTGGGTCTGCCCACCGGCTCCTCCCCCATCGGCGTGTACAAGAACCTCATCAAGATGAATAAGGAGGGCAAGGTCTCCTTCAAGAACGTGGTGACCTTCAACATGGACGAGTACGTTGGCCTGCCCAAGGATCACGACCAGAGCTACTGGTACTTCATGCACGACAATTTCTTCAACCACATTGACATTCCCGCCGAGAATATCAACATTCTGGACGGTATGGCAGAGAATCTGGAGGCAGAGTGCCAGCGCTACGAGGACAAGATCGCGTCCTACGGCGGCATTGATCTGTTCCTGGGCGGCAGCGGCGTTGACGGCCACATCGCCTTCAACGAGCCCTTCACTTCCCTCGCTTCCAGAACCGGCGTTCGCGCCCTGACTGAGGATACCCTGATCGTCAACTCCCGTTTCTTTGACAACGACGTGAACAAGGTTCCCAAGACCGCGCTTTCCGTTGGTGTTGGTACCGTTTGCGATTCCAAGCAGGTACTGCTGGTCATCAGCGGCCACAACAAGGCTCGCGCCCTGCGTCACTGCGTAGAGGGCGGCGTCAGCCATGCCTGGACCATCAGCGCGCTGCAGATGCACAAGGACGGCATCATTGCTTGTGATGAGGCTGCCTGCGGCGAGCTGAAGGTGGATACCTACAAGTACTTCAAGGAAATCTACAAGAACGAGCAGTAAGATATATGCAAAAGGAGTCGGGTCACAGCCTTGTGCCCGGCTCCTTTTTCTGATGTGCCGGGCTCGGGTGTCCAATGGGGAATTTTGTCAAGCAGCGCTTGACAAAAAGCAAGAGCCCTATGCTTTACTTGTGGCAAAAATTATGCTACAATTAAGGAAAGCACCATAAAGCCAGAGGAGGGTAACAAAAATGACCGGTGAGAATATTTTGAAATTGAGAAAAGAAAAGGGACTTTCGCAAGAAGAGCTTGCTGAAAAAATGTTTGTGAGCCGCCAGACGATCAGCCTGTGGGAGACCAATCAGACCTTCCCCACGGTGGAAAATCTCATTCGCCTGAAGGAGATTTTGGGCGTATCCATCGACAAGATCGTCTGTGAGGAGGAGACAAAGGAATCGAAATGCAATGCCGATTCGTTGGATACCGTTTGCGCCGCGCTGGCGTATGCCATGGGTATTGAGCCGCCCGCACATGCGGCTGCCAAAAACGCAGAGCTTGCCAACTATATCGACAAGATCTTTGACGGCCAAAAGGCGGATCGGGTGCTCATGTACAATCCGGACGCTATCGCGCAATGGATCTATCAGAAATACCCCGAATACCTTGCCAACGTCAAAAAGCATACCGACAAGGAGATCTATCTGTCCACGGTGATGCCGTCGGTGACGCCGGTCTGCTTTGGCACCATGTACACCGGCGCGCAGCCCGCGGTGCACGGTATTCAGAAATATGAAAAGCCTGTGATCACCATTGACACGCTCTTTGACCGTCTGATCGCCGCGGGCAAGCGGGTGGCGCTGATCACGTATGGAAAATGCAGCCTCAGCAAAATTTATCTGGAGCGGCAAATGGACTATTACCACTTTAACGAAGGCAGCATTGAGGCTGTCAACGCCAAGGCTATGGAGGTCATTTTGCGAGACGAACACGATTTTATCGTGATCTACAACGGAAACTACGATTCGGTGATGCACAAAAACGGCCCCGAGAGCGCAAAAGCCTTGGCGGAGCTGCGCTTGAATGACCACGTTTTCGCGGTCATATCCCATCTGATCAAGACCCATTGGAAGCATCCCAACACCCTGGTGGGCTTTGCTATGGATCACGGCTGTCACGAGATCGACGGCGGCGGCTCCCATGGGCTGGATATGCCGGAGGATATCAACGTCACCCATCTTTACAAGGGATACGCGAGGGAGGCGTAAAATGAAGGTTTGGATCATACGCCACGGAGAACGCGAAACCAACCGCGCCGGCCAATGGACGGGGTGGATGGACGTGGCGCTGACGGAAAAGGGCAGGGAGGACGCCCGAAGAGCGGGAGCAATACTGGCAGGCAAGCAATTTGACAAGATCTACGCCAGCGACCTTATGAGAGCCAAAGGCACGGCGGAGATCGCCATCCCGGGGTGCACCTACGAGACGAGCCCTCTGCTGCGGGAGATCAACGTGGGCAGCATTGCGGGCAAGCCGCTGAACGTGCTGACGGACGAGCAGCGCCGGGACGTTGCCCTGCGCGGATACGTGCAATTCGAGGGCGAGAGTGCGGAGGCGTTTGAGGGGCGCGTGGCCGATTTTCTGCGCGGATTGGAGGAAAGCGGTCATGAAAACGTGGCCATTTTTGCTCACGCGGGCTGGCTGCGGCGCGCGCTGCAATTCGTGCTTGACATGAAGCTGCCAAGCCAACGTATCTGCTGCAGGAATTGCACGGTTGCCGTATTTGAATACAGCGGCGCGACCTGGAAATTACATAGCTGGATCAACCTGGACTGACGCGACCGTCGGGTAACATATTTAAGATAATTTTGGCGATGAATATGGGAAAATATGCCGCTTATAACCTTATGTGTTCGACTCTCTTACGGCTAACATTCCATAAAATCAGAAGCCCCGAAACGGTACCGTTTCGGGGCTTTTTGGTGGCTTCAGGCGTCGGCGCCGGTCCGCAGCGTTTTAATGCAGCGGGCAACGTAGGTCAGCAGCACCACCAACGCGGCGTAGAGCAGACCATTCAAAAGGAGATAATACAGCACGAAATATGGAACAAGGAAGAGAGCTGCTGCCCACCCCGAAAGGCAAAGGAGGCAAAGGGAGATCAGCAAGGCGACCCATTTGCCGGTGACCCGTACGGGGAGCGGCGGAAAGCGCTTGGCAGCCCAGAGGACAACGGCGGCGAAGCACAGCAGCTGCAGCCCGCCGATCACGCTCAAAACGGGCAGCGCCGCAATATGCGGTGTCAGAAAGCAGAGGGGAAAGAGCGCCGACCAGGTGCACCAATAGCCAACGTGCTGCTTGAGGCAGAGACAAATGACTCCACAGGCCAGGATGGCCAGCAGCAGGGGGCGCAGCACGTACCGGTTTCCCGGATACATGACCAGCAGCGGCGGCGCCAACACGCCACCCAGCAGCGCAACGCCGATCAAAACGATGCCGAGCACTTTGACAGGCGTGAGGGCGGTGATGGAGGCGGCTTTTTGCGGCGTATCCGGCGCGGGCACAGGGGAGCGCCCCTCTCGCCCGGTGAGCTGATCCAGGGTGATCTCAAAAATATCGCACATGCGTAAAAGCTTATCCAACTCCGGCACGGCGCCGTCGGTCTCCCATTTGGATACCGATTGGCGGGAAACCTCCAGCAGCTCCGCCAGCTGCTCCTGGGAAAGCCCCTTGGCTGTGCGCTGCTCGTAAATTCTTTCTCCAATCTTCATAAAAGACCTCCTTGTGGTGTGGTTACGTCCTTATTATAGCAAGAAACCCGTCGGATTTCTACCCATTTTGGTTGGAAATTGCGCAACTGCCGGTTGCTTTTTATGCAAGATCGCCGGCAGTCTGCCGCAGAAATGCCCAAAAGCCCCGAAACGGTACGCGTTTCGGGGCTTTTTGATAGATAGAGTGATCAAACGGCGAAATATTTCTTCTGCATTTCGGGGATCTGACCCTTCATGGCCTTGAGGATCTCGGTGGCACGCTTGTCGCCGGCAAGATGACGGTTCATGTAGTAGCCCTCAGCCTTGCAGGCGCGGTCGTGGAGCGGGAAGTAGTTCTCCTGGAGGAAGCTGCCGTATTTGACCCATCGGAAGTCGCCTACCATGCGGTACTCGGGGCTGATGGAGTCCACGGCCACGGAGTAGCTGTTTTTGATGGCCTCGATGATGCCGTCACGGGTGTTCTCCTTGGCAAAGACGATGGTGGAGCAGATGAGACCGTTGCGGTTGTTCTCGGTAGAGCAGTGGCTGTCGGTGCTGCCTACCACGGGATGCTCCACGCCCTTGGCCTTCATATCGTAGTAGAACTGGGTCTGGTAACCGTTGTGGGCGTAGTAATTCTCGCCGCCCAGCACCTCAAAGGCGTCAAAGGGCTTGTTGCGGTAGATGAATTCAATGTAGTCCTCCGGCAGCTGCATACGGGGATTGAGCCAATAAGGGTGTGGGAAAACGCCCAGGCCGCCGCCCTGCTGCACGTGCTCGTAGATCCATTCCATCACCGCGTAGCTCAGGCGCTCGGATTCGTAGGGCAGGTCCACGCTCTTGGCCCGCTCCTTGATCATGGCGATGAATTCCTCCTCGGTCATGGGGTCGGGAGCCTTGCCGTTTTTGCTGCGCCAGGCCAGATCCTTGCCGGCCTTTTCATCGTTGTAGGCCGTCACCAAGGCGTTTACGCTGTAAGAGCCGCCGAAGTTGATGTAGTGCACGTCGTTGAGGGGCAGGTGAACCTCCTCGCCCTCCACGATATTGAAGTCGGTAAGACCCTCCCATGCCTCAATGGCTTCCAGAGACGGATAGTAGCGGCGATGGTCGGTGATGGAGAAGAAATCGTACCCGTGTCCGCGGTAATTGGCACAAACCACGGCGGGGGCCTCGCGGCCGTCGGAGCGGCGGGTGTGCATATGCAGATCGCCCCGCAGCGGAATACGCCCCTTCATATCCTCCGCGAGGGAGTAGAAGGAAAGCGACGCAATGGGCTTTGCCTTGGGGTCGTCGGGGCTGTCAAAAATTTGGATGAGATACTCGCCCTCACCGTCGGGGGTGACGGGGAAGCGCAGGCATCCGTCAGCGTCGGGGGTCATGGCCATGGCAGCGGGGCGGGGAATGTCGGGATAGGTGCCGGGATTGGAGTCACGGAGCTTGAAAACGCCCACCTTGTAGGTCTTTTCTGCCGCAAAGGCCACGTGCCAGCCGAGGGGCTGCACGGTGATGGTGTTGGTGGTGTTGGCCAGCACCACCTTGGGATATACGTCGTAATTGTAAAGCACGTCCTTCATTGAGCCGGGGGTCGGGATCACCATATGCAAATACTCCTTTTTTCTGTAAAAATGCGCCGCGTTGGGCTTACGTTAAGTGTAGCACAAAAAGCGGAAATGTCAAGGCGATTTGCAAATTTTTTCGCAAAATCTTGTATTTGCAGTCCCCGTGTGCTATAATGAAGAAAAATTCTCCGGAGGTCTCCGTATGTCTGTTTCCATTCCCGCCTTTGGCGAAGAGAAATTTTTTCAACACCGCGAAAACAATAGCGCCGTGGTGACGCTGCTCCCCGACGTCGCGCCGGAGGCCCTTGACGCTTACGGCAGGCTGCTTTTGGAAAGCGGTGCCGAAAAAAAGCAGGAATACACGGAAAACCTGCACCGTTTTGCGGCTTATTGCCAAAACGGCACCGGGTATTTCCTCAATTATTACGAAGGGACAAAGGAGCTTTCCATCGTGGAGGAGAGTGACACCGCTTATTTCAGCTTTGCGGATAAGTCCCCCGACGGTGCGAGAAAAACGCCCCAATTCACCCAGGTGAAGCTGTCGGATTTCGGCCTTCTGGACGTCGTTCGCCTTCCGGATGGTCGCTTTATCGTCGTGGATGGCGGCAGAAACGATCAGTTCAACCGAGACGCGCTCCTGCGCACGCTGACGGCGGGCGCACAGGGGGATACGCCCGTCATCGCCGCTTGGTTCCTCACCCATCCTCATTCCGATCATTTCCATTGCTTCATGGGCTTTATGGAGCAGTATGGGCATCTCGTGAAGGTGGAAAAAATGCTGCTCCTGTTCCCCGAGGCGGACGACCTTGCCCACTATCCCGCCCTTAACGCCAAGGAGGGAGTCGATGAGGATCTCTCCGCCATCGCCAAGGTCCCGCAGATGTGGCAAACCATTGCTGCCCACGACCTGCCGGTTTTTGCCACCCACACGGGGCAGCGGTATCAGATCGGTGACGCCACCTGCCAGCTCATGGCCACCATGGACGATACCATTCATTGCTGCCAGGATATCAACGCCACCTCCCAGGTGATCCGCATGGAGCTGGCCGGCCAAACGCTTTTGCTGACCACGGATGCGCCCCTGCATATTTCCGGAATGGGCAAGCGGTACGGCAGCGGCCTGAAGGCCGATATCCTGCAGTTCCCCCACCACGGCTTCAGCTTCAGCAGGATGGAAAACGTAGAGGAGCAGATCGCCATTTTCGAGCTGATCGCCCCGGAGGTCTGCCTGCTTCCCGTGGCGGATTACCACGCCTACACCAGCTTTTGCACCTTCCGCGAGAGCACCGCGCATCTGATGTGCCACCCGGGCGTGAAGGAGTATCTGGCGGGGAGCCATCAGCGCACGCTGGAGCTGCCCTACACCCCCACCGCCTACGGTGCGGCGGAGCGAGAACGCAATTACCGTCGCGGACGGGCCGCCGCGGGCGCCTGCACCTGGATCTTTTCGGATATTCCCGCCAGCGCCCCCGATGCCTTTGCCTTCACGCTGCTGAACACCACCTACGTGCCCGCCACGGTGGAGGTGGACGTGTATTTTGAGAGCAAGACGCAGGTGATCGAGCGCCAGCGCGTGGTGCTCACCGCCAAATGCTTGCGGCAAGCGCGGTGCGCGGCGGATCTCATCGACGCCGACCGTCTGCCTCGGGATCTCGCCCCCGATGCGGTCTTTGGTATCCGCTTCCGCAGCGATATTCCCATCGTAGTGACCCACAAGGCCTATGCTGCCGCCTATTTTGGTGAGGGGCTGGGCTGATTTGGACAATGGAAGCGACCGCAAAGCAAGAGGCGCGATGCTTTGGCATCGCGCCTCTCTCTATAGTATAAAATAGCCCTGCGTTATGCAGTTTCAGACCTTTTTTTCACCCCGTATTGACAATGCGCAGGGGGCTTGTTATACTGAAAAGGACATAAGGAGGTGACTGTATGAACGCAGAAAATACGGTTTCCAAAAACGAGCTACAAAACAACGTCCCCGCAGGGGATCAGCTGGAGCGCCTCTCTCCCGTGCGGCTGTTCCCGCAGGGCGGCAAGCGCCGGGTGCTGTTCATCGGCAATTCCATCACCTGGCACGCCCCCCGGCCGCAGATCGGCTGGTCGGGCGACTGGGGCATGGCCGCATCGTCCGAGGATAAGGACTACGTGCACCGCCTGATGGCCGCGCTGACGGCGCGCTACGGCACGCTGGATTACGGCATTGCACAGCTGGCGGAGTGGGAATGTACCTACCCCGACGGCGGGCACCTGCTGATGGAGCAATTTGAGGAGGCGCGGGCGTTTTGCCCCGATCTCGTCATCTTACGTATCGGTGAGAATATGCCCAAGGATTCCGCCCCCGGCTGCCGTGCCTATTTTGAGGAGATGCTGGATTTCCTCGTTCCCGTAGGCGCTGACGTGGTGGTAACGGACAGCTTCTGGCGCAACGATGCGCGTGACAGGATGCTCTGTGAGCTGGCAGCAGATCGCGGCTATGCCTTCTGCCGCATTTCCGATCTGGAGGCGGACGAGCGCACGATGGCCAAGGGACTTTTTGAGCATCGCGGCGTCAGCATTCATCCGGGAGATCTTGGCATGGAGAGGATCGCCGATCGCCTGATAGATGTCATACAAACGGTATGGAAGGAGAATTAAGATGAGCATTATGCTATATCCGGTTCAACCCGGCGAGCTGATTTGCGAGGATTATACCGTCAAGCTGAACGGACAAGAGGTGGTGCTGGATGCCGCACGGGTGTCCGCCATTCCGTATAATCGCCGCTGGCCCGGCCATCAGAGAGAGATCGAGCAGTCCGAGGTGGTTTCCTTCCTCTCTTTTGCCATGGATGAGCCCGTTACGCTGGAGATCTTTCCGAAAAAGCCCTGTAACGGTGTGAAAATCAGACCTGAAAGCGCCGCTATCCGCCACGAGATCACACCTGCGGGCAGTATTCTCGTGCATCTGGACAAGCCCCGTTATTTTACGGTCGAGCCCTACGGTCGCAATCACGCGCTGCACGTGTTTGCCGACGATATCCCCGGGTACGGTATCGAAAAAGGCGACGAAAACGTGCTGTATTTCGGCCCCGGTGTCCACGAGGTGGGCATGATCGAGCTCAAAAGCAACCAGACCCTGTATCTGGCCGAGGGCGCGGTGGTTTATGCCTGCATCAAGGCCTTTGACGTGGAGAACATCCGTATTCTGGGCCGTGGCATCCTCGACAACAGCCACAACAAGGAAACCATCCTCTTTGAAGCCCGGGCAGAGGGGAATCATTCGGCTGTCAATAACGCCATCCGCCTGCACACGGTGCAGCTGGAGTATTGCCGCAACGTGGAGATCGACGGCATCACCATCCGCGATTCGCTACTGTATAATATCCGCCCCGTGGCCTGCCAAGGGCTGCAGATCCGCAACGTGAAGATCATCGGCTGCTGGCGCTTCAATTCCGACGGCATCGATATGCACAACTGCGAGGACGTGCTGATCGAGCACTGCTTCATCCGCACCTTTGACGACTCCATCTGCGTCAAGGGCTTCGATTGCTACTATGAGGGCGACGTGGAGGCGGCGGTGCAGGAGGCCATGCACTACAAGGGCGGCTGCTACGAGAATTTCCGCCACGTGCACGTGCGGGATTGTGTCATCTGGAACGACTGGGGCAGGTGCCTGGAGATCGGTGCCGAGACCCGCGCCGAGGAGATCGGGGATATTCTCTTTGAGGATTGCGACATCATCCACGTGATGCACCCGGTGCTGGAGTGTCAGAATGTGGACTATGCCAACGTGCATCACGTGACCTTCCGCAATATTCGTGTGGAGCTGGACGACGTGATCCCCCAGCCGCTGATCCAGCGGGCGGACGACGCGCCCTACGCGCCCACCGATCCCGACTACGTGCCGCCGATCCTGGCCGCTGCCGTGGTCTATCACCATGAGTATTCCGCGGGAGGCACGCGCCGTGGCCGCAATCATCATATTCTTTATGAGGATATCTATATTTCCGGCCGCCAGCGGATCTGCTTCTCCTTCAAGAGCCACAGCGAGGAGTACAACACCTCGGATATCGTGATCCGCAACGTCTACAGAAACGGCAAAAAGCTCACCTCCCCCGACGATTACGTGCTGGAGACCGATGCGTATTGCCGCAACATCGTGATAGAATAACAATCTTTATATCCTAAAAAGGCCAAGATCTGATCATCAGACCTTGGCCTTTGCTTATCAACATATGCGGTATTTTGTAGTTTCCCACCCCGTTTGGGGGGATTTTACGGGTGAGCGCAAAAACAGTCACTCAAAGCGACAGCAGCGCCACGGCGGCGGCGCCCACGGCAATGCCCACCCACTGCCACCAGCGGAGCCTTTCCTTAAAGGCCAGCAGCGAAAACAGGCTGGTGACGGCAAGGCCGCCCACGGCGATGACGGGATAGATCAGATTGGGGGAGATGGGGGAGGTGGCCAGCAGGATCATGAAAAGATTCAGTAGCATATTGCACACGCCGGCTCCCACGGGGAACAGCGCGGAGCTCTTCAGGATCACGCGGGTGTCGGTGCGGTCGGAGCGCAGGTATTGCACAAGGGCAAAAGCGGTGCCGCAGGCAATGGCGATCAGCATCAGCAGATTGCCGTGCTGCCCCTCATATTTCATCTGCTGGGTACGCTGGATGATGGAGCAGCCGGCATTTCCCACAAAGGCCATCATGGCAAAGATCAGCCATTTCAGAGAGATGCGCTCCCCGGTTTTCTCGCTCCGTTTGCCGGGATACAGGCAAAGCCACAGGGAAATGGCCACCAAAAGAAGTCCAATGCCCACGGTCACGGTGAAGGGCGCATCCCAGAAGAAAAAGCCCCAGGCGGTGACGCCGATGAGGGAGAGCTGCAGCAAAAGGGAGGTCAGCGCCACGGGGCCGGTGCGCAGGGCGTTGATCAGACCCAGCTGGCAGAGGGTGTAGGCGGCACCAAAGCCGATGGCGTAGGGCAGCACGCCCACGTCAAAGGAGGGCGCGGTGAGGAACAGGATCCCCCAGCCCAGCAGCACGCTGCACATCAGGATCAGATTGTAAAGGGGCGCGGTGCCGCGGCGCTCCTCGTTTTTGCGGTTATAAAAGCCACCGAAGATGCTGCCGGAGGCAAGGAAAAAAACCGATAGGATCAAATAAAGGTAGGACATAAAAACCTCGTGCATTGTATTTTCTGAATTTCGGTGGTAACATTATAGTACAAGTCTGTGGAAAAAGCAATATGCAAAAGTCTTGAATTATAGCAGAAAAAGGACAATTCAGCAACAGCTTTCTCTGTGGGGATGGGATCATTTGCTGTTTTGTCTGCAAAAAACGATCCGTTTTTTGGCATGCTGCGGCGAAAGGAGGCATAAATTTTGATTTTAGAGGAAAAATAGGAAAAATACTTGTGGGGTGAAAAAATGCGCGTTTTGGCGGCAATGGATGGAAAGCTCATACCGTCTGATGGGATATGGAAGGAATCGGAGGGGCTGCAGCTGGCGCAGCGCCCCCTTGGCAGCACGCTTTACGCGCCTGTTGAGGGCGTGCTGGCGGAGCAGCAGCCTCACGGCTTTTTGCTGTACGCGACGGGGGGCGTGCGGCTGACGCTGACGCTGCGGCGGCAGGACGGCGGGAGTCTGGCGCCCGACGAGGTGGGCCTTGACCCCTTGGTGGAGCCGGGAGCACCTCTTGCGGCGGGGCAGGTGCTGGCGCGGGTGGAATACCGCGATCTGCCCGCGGCGGAGCTGCGGCTGATCACCCACATTGAGGGGCGGGGCAGCTTTCGCCCCTGTCACGTGCCGCCGCTGCTGGAGGGTGGACGGACGCCGGTGCTGCGGCTGCAGGTGTGAGCGGCGATATACTTGACAAGAGCGCCCCTTTCCTGTATAATGAAAATATCAAGCCCTGCGGCTATGGGAGGTGGGTATGACTTCTGCACGTAAGCTTCATAAAAAAACGGTGTTGATCTGTGCGCTGCTCCTGGTGCTTTGTCTGATCGTGACGCTGCTGATGCTGCATTGGCGCGGCACGGTGGAGCTTTCGGATCTCAACCGTCATTCCGCCACACCCGCGCCGCTGGGTAAGGCCGTGGAGGATCTCTCCGACTATGAGTCGGTGCCGGATATGATGGGCGGGGAACAGTATATGTCCTCTGACGGTGTGAGTTTTATCACCGTTGCGCATTTTCCGGACACGGTGCTCGGCAGCACACGTGTGGTTGGTGTGCGCCTTGTGGCGGGCAGCGAGGCATACCACCTCCTTGGCGTGCGAGTGGGCGACAACGCCCGGGCGGTCCACAGCGCCCTGGAGGCGCACGACTACGAGGTGACCCACAGCGGCGCCGGCAGCATCCGCGCCGAAAGGGGTCGGATCACGCTGCAATTTACCTTGGATGGCAACGGCCGCGTCACCGAGATCGTCGCCCGTCTTTCCGGCACCAATCTTTTCCGTGTGCAGTACAAGGCGGGATAGAAAAGCGCCGTGGACGGGCTTTCGGGGATTTTTTCAGTGAAAAATCCCTTTGACAAAAAGAAACTGCAAAAAATTCGGTTTGCCTCTTGCAAAATGGGCAATAATCTGTTATAATATTACGGCAAGCTGTGAAATAAGGCCATACCAGCCGGGGGAGTAGCGGGTCCCTGCACCTGAAATCCGCTATACGCAGGGGTAGATCCCTTTTTTGAGGACCGAGGCGATGCGGTCCGGAGCGTGTTCCTTTGTGATGACGAGTGGGTCTTGCGCAATCGGGCGCCGCGAACCATGTCAGGTGGGGAACCAAGCAGCATTAAACGGTTTCCCCGATGTGCCGCGAGGGTGCCTGCTCTGAGCAGAGGGCGCGATTTCCGCGCAAAGGTGAAGTTCGATCTTAAGGTGTATGGTCTTATTTTGCAGCTTGATTTTTTGTATCGGAGGAAACGTGTATGCATCAGGCACTTTATCGGAAATGGCGCCCCCGCACCTTTGACGACGTTTGTGGGCAGGAGCATATCACCTCGGTGCTTCGGTACGGTATTACCAACGGCACACCCAGCCACGCATATCTGTTTTGCGGCTCCAGAGGCACGGGTAAGACCACTTGCGCCAAGATCCTGGCCAAGGCCGTGAACTGCGAGGCTCCCGCGAGCGGCAGCCCCTGCGGCAAATGCGCCGCCTGCCTTTCCATTGACAACGGCAGCGCCACCGACGTGCTGGAAATGGACGCCGCCTCCAACAACGGCGTGGACGTGATCCGTGATATCCGGGACGAGGTGGTCTACACCCCCTCCGCCCTCAAATACCGCGTGTACATTGTGGACGAGGTGCATATGCTTTCCATCGGCGCCTTTAACGCGTTGCTGAAAACGCTGGAGGAGCCGCCTGCCCACGTGATCTTTATTCTGGCCACCACGGAGCTGCAAAAGCTGCCGGCCACCATCGTTTCCCGCTGTCAGCGCTTTGATTTCCGTCGCATTGCCGCCCCTGTGCTTGCGGCACGCATCTTCTATATTGCAAGGGAGGAGGGCATCGTGCTTGCCCCCGAGGCGGCCGACCGTATCGCGCGCACGGCCCAGGGCGGTATGCGCGACGCCATCAGTCTTCTGGAGCTTTGCGCCGGCGGCGGCAGAACGGTTGACCTTGCCACCGTCAACGAGATGCTGGGCTCCGAGGGCCGGGAGGGCATGCTGCGCGTGGTGCGCGCGGTGGTCGCTGCCGATTACGACGCGATCTTTTCCATCATAGACGAGGCGGTGAACGCCTCCCGCGATCTTGCCGTTTTCTGGCAGGATCTGATCTCTGTTTACCGTGACCTTCTGGTCATCAAAACCACCGGCGCCGCCGCCCGGTATCTTGACCTGACCGACGCGGAGCTGGAGGAGCTGACCGCTCTTGCCGGCACCTTCGGCAAGGGGACGCTGCTGGCTCATTCCCGACTGCTGGAGGACGCGCTCTTTGCCATGCAGCGAGCCAACGCCGTCAAGCGGATGGTGGCCGAGCTGACGCTTTTGCGGATGTGCGACCCGGCCCTTGATACCTCGGCGGAGAGTCTGCTTTCCCGCGTGGAGCGGCTGGAGGATGCCGTTTCCGGCGGTGGCGCTATGACTGTTCCGCCAAAATCCCCCCAAACGGTGCGGGAAAAGCCCACGGCGGCACCTGCGCCCACCCCCACGCCCGCCACGGCGCAGGCAGCACCGACGGCACCCGCTCCCACCGCTTCCAAGGCCGCCCAAGCGACTGCACAGGCGCCTGCCGCTCCCGCCCCGGCTGCCAAGGGCAAGACGCTTACCCGGATGCGGGGCTTTGTGAACTGCGTGGAGCGCATCCAGCGGGAGGACGCCATGCAGGCCTCGTTCCTTTCGGAGGCCAGGGCCTTTCTTGACGGAGAGGGCCACGTGATCCTGCGCCTTACCAACGGCTTTGCGGAGATGATGCTGGATCGGGATATGCTGCGTCGGGCGCTTTCCGCCGAGCTGAAGCGGGAGGTTGCCGATCGGGATCTGCAGATCGAGATCGCAGCCGTGGAGGCCGACGAAAACGATACCGTTCTGGACGATATTATCGCGGCGGCAGAGAATTGAGCCGGCGCGGCATATAGAAACACATACCGAAAAGGAGAAGCAATATGAAAGCGAACTATCAAAGAGGTGGCGGTCAGAGCATGAACGCCATGCTGCAGCAGGCACAGAAGATGCAGGAGGAAATGGCCGCACTGCAGGAGGAGCTGGAGGGCCGCGAATACGAGGTTTCCGCCGGCGGCGGTGCCGTCACCGTGAAGATCAACGGCCAAAAGCAGATCCTTGCCCTGGATATTCAGCCCGAGATCGTGGATCCCGACGACATTGAGACCCTTTCCGACATCCTGGTGGCTGCCGTCAACGAGGCCATCAAGCGGGTGGAGGACACCAACAATGCGGAAATGTCCAAGGTGACGGGTGCCCTTGGTATGCCCGGCATGCCGGGACTCTTCTGATATGTCCGGCATCGAAGCCCTGGACGTGCTGGCCGAGCAGTTCGCGAGAATGCCCGGCATTGGCCGCAAGTCCGCGGAGCGCCTGGCGCTCTCCCTGCTGAACGACAGCGCCGACGACGTGGAGACCCTTGTGAACGCCATTACCGAGGCGCGGGCGAGGATCCACCGCTGCCCCGTTTGTCAGAATCTGACCGACAAAGAGATCTGCCCCGTTTGCGCCGACCCCGGACGGGATCACACCACCCTTTGCGTGGTGGAGGATCCCAGAGCCGTCATGGCCTTTGAGCGGGTGCGCACCTTCCGGGGCGTGTATCACGTGCTCCACGGTCTCATTTCCCCCATGAACGGCGTCACTCCCGACGGCATTTGCCTCAGGGAGCTTTTGGCGCGCCTTGCGGACGGCACCGTGAAGGAGGTCATCGTGGCCACCGGTGCCACCACCGAGGGCGAGGCCACGGCCATGTATATCGGCCGGCTGCTGGCGCCCCTTGGCGTTCAGGTCACCCGCCTTGCCCACGGCATTCCCTACGGCGGCGCCCTGGAGTATGCGGATGAGATCACCCTTTCCCGCGCCCTGGAGGGGCGCAGAAATATGGAAGAGCGGCAATGAAGATCTATAAAGCGGAGCAATATATTGCCGATGGTCACACCATCGGCATTTTTCAAAGAACCCAGGAGAATGCCGAGGGGCTGCACGCCCACGAGTTCATTGAGGTGGTCTATATTCTGGCGGGACACGCCACGGAGCAGGTAGACGACGCGGTGCTTGCGGTAGAGCGAGGGGATATGATCTTTATCCCGCGCGGCGGGCACCATGCCTTTTCCTCCAAGGGGCATTTTTCCTACGTCAATATCTGCTTCCGGCCCGAGGTGCTGTCCGATGCGGTTCTGACCCCCGAAAACGCCCCGGCGCTGCTGCTGCTTTCCGCCTTTGACGAGCTGCGTCGGGAGAAAAGCGGCGGCGTGATCTCCTTTGGCGGCGAGGAGCGGCGAGAGGTGGAATTTATCCTCACGGCCATGCTGCGGGAGTATGGTGAGGCGCTGCCTCACGCGGCGCGGGTGATGGAAAGCTATCTGAACATCCTTTTTACCAAAATGCTCCGCCAGACCGAGCGGGCATGGGAGCCCGCGCTTTCCGAAAACATCTGGCAGGGGCTGCGGGAGTACATTGAGCAAAATCCCGACGGCGAGCTGAGTCTTTCCGCTCTGGCGGAAAAGAGCTTTTACAATCCCTCCTATTTCAGCCGCGTCTTCAAGCAGCGCTTTGGCACGTCGCTGTCGGAGTACGTGCGTAAAACCAGGATCGAGCGTGCCATGCGGCTGCTTTCCATTACGGAGGAGTCTGTAGATGCCATTATGAAGCAGGTGGGCTATACGGACCGCAGTGCCTTTTACCACGCCTTTTCCAAGGAGGTGGGTGCCACGCCCACGGAGTACCGCGCCCGGCACCGTGTAAAATAAACCCACAAAAAAGTAAAAAACGCACATTGCAAAAAGCCCTCCCGTGTGGTATGATAAAGCCAACAACGGAGGGCTTTTTCCCTCGAAAGGAGCAAATCATGGAGAACAAATATATCGCATCCTTATTGGCAGCCGACCCTCAGGCCGCGCCCCGTGGGGGGACGGACAGGCTTTTCGCCGCCCCGGCGGGCAGCTTTTCTTACCGTGGATATCTGGATCAGACCGTGCGCTTTATTGAGGATATTCAGCTTTTACAAAAGCCCCTGTGGCAAAAATTCGTCCGCGTCTTCACCGAGCTGCCCAAGCCCGATACCGACGACGCGGGCTGGCGGGGCGAGTATTGGGGCAAGATGATGCGGGGCGCCGCCATCACCTATCGCTACACCCAAAATCCGCTGCTGCTGCGCACCATGACCGAAACGGTGCGGGATATGATCGCCGCCGCCGAGCAGGGCGGCCGCATTTCCTCCTATGCCCGGGAGCGTGAGCTGCGGGGCTGGGATATGTGGTCGCGGAAATACATCATGCTGGGGCTCCAGTATTTTTACGAGATCTGCCCCGACGAGGCGCTGAAAAAAGAGGTGATCGCCTGTATCAAGGGCGAGGCCGACGTGATCCTTGCAACCGTTGGCGAGGAGGAGGGCAAAAAGCCCATCACCGAGACCTCCAGCTTCTGGCACGGGCAAAACTCTTCCTCAGTGCTGGAGCCCATGGTGCGGCTCAACAACCTCACCGGCGAGCAAAAATATTTGGACTTCGCTTCCTATATCGTGGCCGCCGGTGGCAACAAGCTGGAAAACATCTTCAAAACGGCGCTGGAAAACAAGACCTCGCCCCACGAATTCGAGGTGATCAAGGCCTACGAGA
>JAFTQT010000076.1 GCA_017462615.1 Clostridia bacterium
CAAGAGAGCCTCTTCCCCTCAACGCGCAGCAGCTGCAGAAAAACGGCATCCGCCCCTTTCTTGAGGCTGCGCCGGAGGTCGTCCACGGCAGCGAATTTGCCGTAGCCCCCCCTCTTGTGGTGGGCATGGGCCCGGCGGGGCTCTTTGCGGCGCTTTTGCTGGCGGAGGAGGGCTACTGCCCCGTCATTATTGACCGCGGGGACGACGTAGCCGCCCGCACCGCCGCCGTAGCCCGCTTCCGGGAGCTGGGGGTGCTGGATACCGAGTCGAATATTCAGTTTGGCGCGGGCGGTGCCGGCACGTTTTCTGACGGCAAGCTGGTGACCCGCGTAAATGATCCGCTTTGCAATTACGTGTTGCGGCGTCTGGTGGATTTTGGCGCGCCGGAGGAGATCCTTGTGAAGGCCAAGCCCCACGTGGGTACGGATATTCTGCGTCGCGTGGTGAGCGGAGTGCTTTCCCGCATTGAGGCGCTGGGCGGTCGGGTGCTGTATCGCACCTGTCTCCTGTCGCTTGACGAGCGCACCGACGGAATTGTGGCACACACGAGTGCCGGTGATGTCGGCGCCTCTGCCGTGATACTGGCCATTGGCCATAGCGCGCGGGATACCTTTGCCATGCTGATGGAGAAAAATCTCCCCATGGAGCCCAAGCCCTTTTCCGTAGGCGTGCGCATTGAGCACCTGCGTGAGGATATCGACCGGGCGCTTTACGGCGACCAGGCCGGGCATCCAGCCCTCGGTCCCGGTGAATATACGCTTTCCGATACCACAGGCCCCCGGGGGGTATACACCTTTTGCATGTGTCCCGGCGGCGAGGTGGTGACCGCCGCCTCCGAGGAGGGAGGCGTGGTGGTCAACGGCATGAGCTACCACGCCCGCGACGGCAAAAATTCCAACGCCGCCGTAGCGGTGACGGTGCTGCCCGAGGACGTGGGCGGCACGATTACGGATGCCGTTGCCTTCCAGCGGCAGCTGGAGCGGGCCGCCTTCCGTGCCGGAGGCGGCGATTACAGCGCTCCCGTGGAAACCGTTGGCGATTTTTTGAACGGTTACCGCGGCACCGCACCCTCAAGGATCGCGCCTACCTATGGCGGCGGCCGGGTGCGGGTGACGGATCTCAAGGCGGTGCTGCCACCCTTCGTGACGGATGCGTTGGCGGCAGGGCTTTTGTCCTTTGACCGCAGGCTCCCCGGCTACGCTGCGGAGGATGCGGTGCTGACCGGTGTGGAGACGCGCACCTCCTCCCCTCTGCGTATTCTGCGCGGCGCGGCGCTTACCGTGCCGGGGCATGACCGCCTCTATCCTGCAGGGGAGGGCGCCGGATACGCCGGCGGTATTGCCAGCGCGGCTCTTGATGGGCTGCGGGTTGCGCTGTCCTTGATGGCGCGCTTTGCACCTGTGGAAAAACAGGCTTGATAACGGAACGGCGGCGTCGGCAGACGAGGCGTCGTCGGAAAGGATTTTGTATGGAACGAACGGGAAAAGAAAAAATATGGGCGCTCTGCCGCCCCGACCGGACGGAGGGGAGGCTGATCGCGGCGCTGGCCGCTGAAACGCACCTTTCCGAAATTACAGCGGAGCTGCTTTTCCGTCGCGGCTATCGCACGCCCGAGGAGGTGCGGCGCTTTCTCTCCTGTGAGGATACGCTCCTGCACAGCCCCTTTCTCCTGCGGGATATGGAGAAGGCGGTGGCGCGTATTCGACGCGCCGTGGAGGAGCATCAGCGCATCGTCATTTACGGCGATTACGACGTGGACGGCGTTACCTCCGTGAGCCTGCTGTATCTTTATTTGACCGAAAAGGGCGCTGACGTGTCCTATTACATTCCCAGTCGCCACGGTGAGGGCTACGGTCTGACGGTTCACGCCATTGACCGCTTTGCAGAGCTGGGTGTGGATTGCATCATCACCGTGGATACGGGCATCACCGCCAACGAGGAGGCGGCATACGCCCGCTCTCTGGGTATCGATATGGTCATTACCGATCACCATGAGTGTCGCTTGCCCCTGCCGGAGGCGGTGGCGGTGGTCAACCCCCATCGGCCGGATTGCGCGTATCCCTTCAAGGAGCTGGCGGGCGTGGGTGTGGTGTTCAAGCTGGTGGCCGCCTACGAAAGCACCCTTTGCATGGAGGCGGGGGAAGGGGAGATCGACGGCGTGCGCCGCGTTTCCCGCTCCTATGCGGATCTGGTGGCCATCGGCACCGTGGCGGACGTCATGCCCATTACCGACGAAAACCGCCTGATCGTCAAGCTAGGTCTTGCAGAGATCGCCGCCACCAAGCGCCCCGGCCTTGCCGCTCTCATTGCTGAGGCCTCTGCCGGAAATCGCGGCAGCGAGGGCAGACCCGCGAAAAAGAAAAAGATCACAGCCTCCTTTATCGGCTTTGGCCTTGCGCCCCGTCTGAATGCGGCGGGACGGATGAGCGAGGCCTCCCGGGCGGTAGACCTGCTGCTGGCTAAGACCCCCACCATGGCCTCTGCCCTTGCGGTGGAGCTGTGTGAGATCAACCGCCAGCGCCAGGTGGAGGAGAACCGCATTGCGGAGGAGGCCTATCAGCGCATCGAGAAGGAGTTCGACCTTGAAAGCACACACGTGCTGGTGCTGGAGGACGATGGCTGGCGCCAGGGCATTATCGGTATCGTGGCCTCCCGTGTGACGGAGCGCTACGGCCGCCCCTCTATCCTGATTTCCTTTGACGGCGCTGCCCACGGCTTTGCGGCACCCGGTGACCTTGGCAAGGGCTCTGGCCGCAGCGTCAAGGGTATGAATCTGGTGGAGGCGCTGACCGATAGTGAGGACTTGCTTGAAAAATTCGGCGGTCACGAGCTGGCAGCGGGTCTGACCATCCGACGGGATCGCATTGACGCTTTCCGCGCTCGCATCAATGCCTACGCAGCTGCAGCCCTGCCGGATGGCTCTGCCAGCATCAGCCTTGACGTGGATGCCGAGATCCCCTTGTCGGCTGTGACGCTGCAGTTGGCGGAGGAGCTTTCTCTGCTGGAGCCCTTCGGCGTTTCCAATCCGGTGCCACAGTTCGTGCTGCGGGATCTGCTCATTGAGCGCATCACCGAGCTTGGCGGCGGCAAGCACCTGAAGCTTTCCGTTACCGATGGGGGGCGTGCCCTTTACGCGCTTTGCTTTTCCACCACCCGCTCGGCCTTCCGGTTCCGGGAGGGAGATCGGATCGACCTGCTTTGCACCATAGATATCAATGAATTCCAGAATCAGCGCAGCGTGCAGCTGATCGTGCAGGATTATAAGCCTTCGCATCTTTTCGCGGATCGTCTGCGGGAGGGCAGGGAAAAATATGCCGCCGTTCGCGGCGGAGCCGCCTTTTTGCAGGCGGAGGGCTACGTACCCGACAGGGATCAGTTTGCCCACGTCTATATGCTGCTGCGGCGGGAATTCCGCATGGGGCGGGAGATTTTTGGCGAGGAAACGCTGCTTTCCCTTGTGAATGTCAACGCGCCTACGCCCATCAACTACGTATGCCTGAAATACATATTAGAGATTTTTCACGAGCTGCAGATCTGCGGCGTGGAGGAGCTCGGTGAGGGTATGTATCGCTTTGATATTTACTTCAACGCCTCCAAGACCAATATTGAAAAATCCTCTATTCTCAAAAAGCTGAAAAGTCAGTGTAAGGATCGGAGTTAGGAGGTGATCTCGTGTCC
>JAFTQT010000077.1 GCA_017462615.1 Clostridia bacterium
CACAAGTGCGCTTAAGATTGGCCTGCCAGCTATGCAACTGTTACTTGCTACCCGTAAACGGGTTGCTACACAAGCCTTCCTCCGGGAGGAAGGGGGACCGCTTGCGGTGGAAGGAGCCCGCGTGTACTAAAATTGATATCTCGCCATATCACAGCTGCTTTTCCTCAGTCCCGCACTCTCCCTCAGTCACGGCATGCCGTGCCAGCTCCCTCTCGGAGGGAGCCTTTCTCACAAACACATTCTACGCTTATCTTTTATCTGCTTTCTGTTCATCGGCTTAGCCTTTTTTGAACCCCGCCACTATGGCGGGGTTTTCGTCTTACAAAAAACACACCGACGGATTTTATCCGTCGATGTGAGAAACGATAGCTGTTTACCAGTTGGTATCGTCGAAAATGCCGCTGTCTTTGGCGTGTGCCCAATCTGCAAGAAGCTCGTCATAGGCGCTGCTTGCGGGCTTCTGCGGCGTGATGCCCATATACATATTATAATACTTTTCGTACTGCTTTTTGTAATAATCGGTCTGCCGTACGCTATCCGAAACACGGCTGCCGCTTGAGGTGCTGTCGGCGGAGGTATTGCGCTCGATCCGCTTTCGCGCCCTTTCCGCTTGCTCCTGCCGATCCCGTTCAAATGCCTTCATCACCTCAGGCTGCTCCTTTTGCATACGGTCAAGTAGCTCCTTTTTTGCCGCCCTTGCCGCGCTGAGATCAAATTTGGCGGCTTCCTTCTCCAGCTTTTTCGTCTCGCGCTCCAGCTTTTTTACTTGATTTTTGGATATCCGTACGCGGAGGGGCAAAACGATGGGCGAAAGAGCCAGGTATACGAGGAAGGAAATTAAATTCAAAAGATAGCAAATACCCATAAAAAAGTAGATCGCCATACCGACACCGAAAAAGAGAATGCTGAAAACACAGGTCATTGCCGTTTCGTTTACACTCTCAAAAAAATCTGCGTGCATGAGCCAAAAGGGCTTATAGAAGGGGTTTTTTAGCTTTTTGGATTCGCTTTTTGCGTGACCGAGCTCCCTTTTCACATCCTTATATTTTCCCTCTGCCTCCTCAGCTGTTTGGATGAGCGCATCCGCAGCCTTCAGCTCCGTTTTTAAAAGCTCTACCTTGATCATCATATTCGCACTCACGGTATATCCTCCTTTGGTTTCTTCTTTTTTATTATATCATGCATTTCTTGCCGTGTCAACAGAAAAAAAGATCGACGGGCACGCCCGTCGATCTTCAAAATTATTACATAAACAGGGGGGCAAATACCACAGCCACAATGCTCATCAGCTTGATGAGAATATTGAGGGAGGGGCCGGCGGTATCCTTGAGGGGGTCGCCGACGGTATCACCCATAACAGCCGCCTTGTGGGCCTCACTGCCCTTGCCGCCGTGGTTGCCCTCTTCGATGTACTTCTTGGCGTTATCCCAAGCGCCACCGGAGTTGGACATAGAAATGGCAAGCAGGATACCGGTCAGCGTGGCGCCGATCAGAAGGCCGGCCAGCGCGATCTTACCCAGCAGCACGCCCACCAGCAGCGGTGCGGCAATGGCAATCACGCCGGGGAGGATCATTTCGCGGATGGCAGCCTTGGTGCTGATATCCACACACTTTTCGTAATCGGGCGTCTCGGTGCCCTCCATAATGCCCTTGTGCTCCCGGAACTGACGGCGCACCTCGTTGATCATATCGTTGGCCGCGCGAGAAACGGAGTTGATGGTGAGTGCCGAGAAGAGGAAGGAAAGCATACCGCCAACCAGCAGACCGCCAAGGAAGTTAGCGTCCAAAAGATCCACCTTGGTGCCCAGGTCTACGGCAGAGCCGTAGGAGGCGATCAGTGCCAGGGAGGTGAGGGCGGCAGAGCCGATAGAAAAGCCCTTGCCGATGGCAGCGGTGGTGTTGCCCACGCTATCCAGATTATCGGTGATCTCGCGCACGGAGGCATCCAGCCCGCTCATTTGGGCAATGCCGCCTGCGTTATCCGCAATGGGGCCGTATGCATCCACAGAAATGACCATACCCACAGTCGCCAGCATACCAAGAGCAGCCAGCACCACACCAATGCCGCCGGCCACGCGATAGGAAACGATAATAGCCAGCACGATCACCAGCAGTGGCAGCGCCGTGCTCTTCATGCCTGCGGCATAGCCGGAAAGGATGTTGGTAGCATAGCCGGTCTCACCGGACTTGGCAATTTCCTTTACGGTCTTGTAGGAGGAGGAGGTGTAGATCTCGGTGATCTTACCGATCAGCACGCCCGCGATGATGCCGGACAGCACACCGAAGAAGATCTTGATATCCTTGAAGAACAGCAGCAGTGCGAAGACCACCAGCAGCGCGGAGGAGGTATAAGTACCGATATTCAGACCAAGAGCGGCATTTTTCACCTTCAGAAGGCGAACCAACACGATGCCCACAAGAGAGGCAAACAGACCGCCGGCCACCAGCAGCAGGATATGCGCGCGGCTGACACCCATATCAGGGGTCACGCCCACCAGAAGCATTGCTGCCACGATGCAGCCCACGTAGCTCTCGAAGAGGTCGGCGCCCATACCGGCCACGTCACCCACGTTATCGCCTACGTTATCGGCAATGACGGCAGGGTTCTTGGGGTCATCCTCGGGAATGCCCGCCTCTACCTTGCCAACCAGGTCAGCACCCACGTCGGCAGCCTTGGTATAGATACCGCCGCCCACACGGCAGAACAGCGCGATGGAGCTGGCACCGAGGGAGAAGCCGGTCAGCACATTGGTATTATCCGTAATCAGCGAAAGCAGTGCAATGCCGAAGGCACCCAGACCAACCACGAAAATGCCCATAACGGCACCGCCGGAAAAGGCCACGCGGAAGGCGGCGGAGATGCCCTTTCGTGCCTCTGCTGCCGTACGCACATTGGAGATCACGGCCGTGCGCATGCCAAGATAGCCGGCCAACACGGAGAGCGCCGCGCCAAAAAGGAACGCGCCGGCAAGATCAAAGCCGAGGCCGGGCAAAAAGGCCAGGGCGCAAAACATTACAACAAGGAAAAGTGCCAGGGTGCGGTACTGGCGATACAGATATGCCATGGCACCGTTCTTGATGTAGGAGGCGATCTCGTTCATCCGGTCGTTTTCCACACGGACACGCTTGATGCCCCAGATCAACAGGCAAGCGAGTACAATGCTGAGACCGCAGAGTACAAGTACGCTGGGCTCGGCATAATCAAAGAGAAATGATAGCATGATAATCTCCTTTGTTGCATCGTGTTTGTTATTTTTTTAACACTTTTGCCTTATTGTATCACATTTCTTTTCAAAATGCAAGTGTTTTTTTGAATTTTTTCAAAAAAATATCAAAAAAGTTCGTAAAAAAGATAAAAACACCATATTTTTGCAAGCAAAAGGGCGCCGCTTTGCAAAAACGGCGCCTTATTGTCATTTTCCTGCGGGTCGAAAGAACTGGTAAAGATCGCAGGGGATCATCCCGTTATAAAGTCGCTTCTTCTTATCTGCTCGACGGCCGTAAAACCGCTCGAGCTGTGGGTGAGAGGTCAGCACGTAAACCTGCCACGGAACAAAGCGGGCAAAGGTGCGGCCGATCTCACGGTACAAGGCCTCCACCTCTCGCAGCTCCATCATGCGCTCACCGTAGGGCGGATTGCAGATCAGCGTGCCGCGACGATCGGGCTTCTCGATGCGGCGGGCATCCGCGCGGAAGAAGCGAATACAATCGGAAACGCCCGCGCGCTCCGCGTTTTCTCTTGCGTACTGCAAAACCTTCTCGTCAATATCAGAGCCCCAAAGCTCCACGGGCTCTTCCCTTTTCTCCATCGCCCTTGCCTCCTCGACGGCAGTCTGCCACATCCGATGGTCAAGACAATCAAACTCCATGGCCGCAAACTGCCGTCCGAGGCCGGGAGCCATATTCCGTAGGATCATAGCCGCCTCGATGACGATGGTGCCGGAGCCACAGAAGGGATCCCACAGAAGTGTATCGGCGCGGGGACGGGTGGTCAAGGCCAAGGCTGCACCCAAGGTTTCTCGCAGAGGTGCGGCACCGGCGGCAGGGCGATAGCCGCGCTTATGTAGTGCCACGCCGCTGGTGTCGATCATCAACGTGGCCTCGTCCTTGAAGATAAAGAACTCAATTTGGTACTTGGCGCCCTCCTCGGCAAACCACTTGATGCCATAGGCGGCAGAAAGGCGCTCCACTGCGGCCTTTTTTACGATGCTCTGACAGTCGGGTACCGAAAACAGCGTGCTCTTGATAGCGTGCCCCTTCACAGGGAAAGCATCGTCTGGGCCAATAAAGTCCTCAAGGGGCAAAGCGCGCACGCCGTCAAACAGCTCCGTGAAGCTGCGGGCAGGAAAGCTACCTAATTTAATATAGACACGCTCTGCCAGACGCAACCGGACGTTGGCACGGGCAATATCCGCAGCCTCTCCCCTAAAGGTAACGCGGCCATCCATCGTATGGAGACGCTGGCAGCCAAGGGCGTCGATCTCCTCCCCCAGCTGCTTTTCAAGGCCAAAAAGACAGGTTGCCACAAATTCCATCAGCCGTTCCTCCAAAGCCATTTTTTCAGGTATTCGCCGGTATAGGAGCCGGGCACCTCCGCCACCTCTTCCGGCGTGCCCGTGGCAACCACGGTGCCACCGCCGTCGCCCCCCTCGGGGCCAAGATCAATGATGTGATCGGCAGTCTTGATCACGTCGAGATTGTGCTCGATGACAAGCACGGTATTGCCTGCATCCACCAAGCGCTGTAGCATCAGGATCAGCTTGGCTACGTCCGCGCTGTGCAGACCCGTGGTAGGCTCGTCCAGGATATAAATGGTCTTGCCTGTGCTGCGCTTGGAAAGCTCAGTTGCCAGCTTGATGCGCTGCGCCTCGCCGCCCGACAGCGTCGTGGAGGACTGACCAATGGCAATGTAGCCAAGCCCCACGTCGTACATCGTCTGCAGCTTGCGCTTGATGGAGGGGATGCCGTCAAAGAAGGCAAGTCCCTCCTCCACCGTCATCTCCAGCACGTCGGCAATGGTTTTCCCCTTATAATGCACGTCCAGCGTATCACGGTTGTAGCGCTTGCCGCGGCAAACGTCGCAGGTCACGTATACGTCGGGTAGAAAGTGCATTTCGATCTTCTTCACGCCGTCACCCTCACAGGCCTCGCAGCGTCCGCCCTTCACGTTGAAGGAAAAGCGTCCGCCCGTATAACCGCGTGCTCTTGCCTCCGGCGTTTTGGCAAAAAGATCGCGGATCTCGTTAAAGAGTCCGGTATAGGTAGCGGGATTGGAACGGGGCGTGCGACCGATGGGGCTCTGGTCAATGTCGATGACCTTGTCCAAATGCTCAATGCCCTCTACACTGTCGTGAGGCCCCGCAAAGGTAGCGGCACGATTCAGCTTGCGGGCAAGATAGGGGTACAATATGCCGTTGACAAGCGAGGACTTGCCGGAGCCGGAAACGCCGGTTACGGCGGTCAGCGTACCAAGGGGGATATCCACGTTGATGCCCTTTAGATTATTCTGCCGCGCGCCCTTTACACGCAGGAAATGTCCGTTGCCGGAGCGGCGCTGGGTGGGCACAGGAATGCGCAGTTTGCCGGAAAGATAAGCGCCCGTCAACGATTTTTCGTTTGCCATGATCTCCTGGGGCGTGCCTGCCGCCACCACCTCGCCGCCGTGTACACCGGCGCCGGGGCCGATGTCCACAATGAAATCCGCAGCCTCCATGGTCTCCTCGTCGTGCTCCACCACCAGCACGCTGTTGCCAAGATCCCGCAGACGCTGCAGCGTGCGGATCAGCTTGATATTATCCCGCTGGTGTAAGCCAATACTGGGCTCGTCCAGAATATACAGCACGCCCATCAGAGAAGAGCCGATCTGGGTCGCTAAACGGATGCGCTGAGCCTCACCGCCTGAAAGGGTTCCGGCGCTGCTGGCAAGGGTCAGATAATCAAGGCCCACGCTGATGAGGAACCCAAGACGGGCGCGCACCTCCTTAAGGATCTCCTTGGCGATGGTCTCCTCCGTGGGAGTGAGGGTAAGCCCGTTGACAAAATCCAACGCCTCCCGCACGGAAAGATTACAGAAATCGTCATTATTTTTACCGCCAACGGTGACGGCCAGCACGGTCTTGGAAAGCCGCTTGCCGCCACATTCCGGGCAAGGGGCATCCTCAATGAACTCGTCGTAATACTTCCCGATGACGTTCATATTCATCCGCTTTTCAATGATCGGCACCAAGCCCTCAAAGGGCACGATCTGCTCGTGTGCCTCGCCGCCAAAATAGCGCACGATATGATATTTTTCATCGCCGGTGCCGTAATAAAGTATCTTCATCTGCTCCTTGGTAAAATCCTTCACCGGCATATCCATGGTAAAGCCGTGCTTTTCACCCACGGCAGCAAACAGCGGGCCGTTCCAGCCGTCGTCGGCAGTCAGACTCTTGAAGCCGTTGACGGCAATGGCACCCTTGGAAAGCGAAAGCGAATCATCCGGGATCAGCTTATACACCGCAATACGACGCATCTCGCCAAGGCCGGCGCAATGAGGGCAAGCGCCCTGGGGATTGTTGAAGGAGAACATTCTGGGCTCCAGCTCACCAAAGGAAATACCGTGCTCCTCGCAGGCGTAATTCTGGGAAAAGGCAAGCTCCTCCGGTGCCGTCTCCCCTTCCCTTGCCACAGGCGCGATCAACAGATTGCCGTCGGCAAGGGAGAGGGCGGTTTCCACAGAATCCCCCAGTCTTGCGCGGATATCGCCCCGCAGCACCAGGCGGTCCACCACCACCTCGATGGTGTGCTTGATGTTTTTGTCCAGCTTCAGCTCCTCGGAAAGCTCGTACATATTGCCATCCACGCGCACGCGCACGTAGCCGCTTTTGCGTGCATCGGCAAAAACCTTTTCGTGCATACCCTTTTTGGCACGCACAACAGGGGCAAGCACCAAAAAGCGGGTGCCCTCCGGCATGGCAAGAATGCGATCCACGATCTGATCCTTGGATTGCTGGCGAATTTCCTTGCCGCACACCGGGCAATGAGGCACGCCGATGCGGGCGTACAGGAGACGAAGATAGTCGTAGATCTCCGTCACCGTGCCTACCGTGGACCGGGGGTTTTTGGAGGTGGTCTTCTGGTCAATGGAAATGGCGGGAGAAAGCCCCTCAATGCTGTCGATATCGGGCTTATCCAGCTGACCGAGGAACATGCGCGCATAGGAGGAAAGCGACTCCACGAAGCGCCGATGTCCCTCCGCGTAAATGGTATCAAAGGCAAGGGAGGATTTGCCGGAGCCGGAAAGCCCCGTCAGCACCACCAGCTTGTCTCTGGGGATGGTGATATCAATATTTTTCAGATTGTGGACGCGAACGCCCTTCAGCTTCAATTCACTTGGCATATTACACTCACTTTTCTATTTGCAGCTCTCTGATCTTATCTCGCAGGAAGGCCGCCTGCTCGAATTCCAGCCGCTTGGCCGCATCCTTCATTTCGGCGGTCAGGGTTTCGATCAGCTTTGCTTTCTCGTTTCTGTCAAGCCGCTTGCCGTCCTTCTTTTTCTTCACGTCCTCGGTGGCCTTGCCGATATCAATGATGTCGTGTACGTCCTTCTTGATGGTGGTGGGCGTGATGCCGTTGGCTTTATTGTAGGCATCCTGGATGGCACGGCGACGGCGGGTTTCGGAAATGGCCTTGTCCATGGCACCCGTGACGCTATCGGCATACATAATGACCTTGCCCCCGGCGTTTCGGGCAGCGCGACCAATGGTCTGAATGAGGGAAGTTTCGGTACGCAGAAAGCCTTCCTTATCCGCATCAAGGATCGCTACCAACGATACCTCCGGCAGGTCAAGACCCTCGCGCAGCAGGTTGATGCCCACCAGCACGTCGAATTTGCCAAGGCGCAGATCGCGGATAATTTCCATGCGCTCTATGGTCTCTACGTTATGGTGGATATACCGCACACGGATGTCGTTCTCTTCAAAATAGGAGGTAAGATCCTCCGCCATTTGCTTGGTCAGCGTGGTCACCAGCACGCGCTCGTTCCGAGCGACGCGTTGCCGAATTTCGCCCATCAGATCGTCCACCTGACCCTTGATGGGGCGCACGTCGATCTCCGGGTCAAGCAGTCCCGTGGGACGGATGATCTGCTCCACCACCTGGGAGGAATTTTGCTTTTCAAAATCTGCGGGGGTGGCGCTGACCAGGATCGCCTGGCCGATGCGCTCCTCAAACTCGTGAAAATATAAGGGGCGGTTATCATAGGCGGATGGGAGACGGAATCCGAAATCCACCAGATTTTTCTTGCGTGCGGTGTCACCACCGCTCATGCCCCGTACCTGGGGCAGCATGACGTGGGATTCATCCACGATCAGCAAGTAGTCCTTGGGGAAATAATCCAACAGCGTATAGGGCGTGGAGCCGGCAGGGCGCCCCGACAGAATGCGGGAGTAGTTCTCCACACCGGAGCAATACCCCACCTCGCGGAGCATTTCAATATCGTACTTGGTGCGCTCCGCAATGCGCTGCGCCTCAATAAGCTTATTTTCGCTCTCAAAAAAGGCCACGCGCTCCAGCATTTCCGCGCCGATCTCGGCAAGGGCCGCATCTCGCTTGTCCTCTGAGACCGCGTAGTGGGTGGCCGGGAATACACCGAAATAATGAAGATCACGGATGATCTCGCCCGTGACCGCGCGGAACTCCGTCACGCGGTCGATCTCGTCACCGAAAAACTCCACCAGCACCGCGGTCTCACCGAGCCCTGCGGGAAAAATATCCACCGTATCCCCCCGCACGCGGAACTTGTTACGGGTGAAATTCAGATCGTTACGCTCGTATTGGATGGACACCAGCCGCCGCGTCAGCTCATCTCTGCTCATCTCCATCCCAGGGCGCAGGGAGATCACCAAGTTGCTGTACTCCACCGGATCACCGAGAGAATAGATACAGGAAACGCTGGCCACGATGATCACGTCACGCCGTTCCAGCAAAGCGGAGGTGGCGCTGTGGCGCAGGCGGTCAATATCGTCGTTGATAGAGGCATCCTTCTCAATATACATATCCCGCCCGGGGATGTAGGCCTCGGGCTGATAGTAATCGTAGTAGGAAACGAAAAACTCCACTGCAGCATCGGGGAAAAACTCCCGCATCTCGGAGCAAAGCTGCGCAGCCAGGGTCTTATTCGGCTCTAAGATCAGCGTGGGGCGGTTGACGTTTGCAATCACGTTGGCCATGGTAAAGGTCTTACCCGAGCCCGTGACGCCCAGCAGCGTCTGATAGCGCATGCCGGCATCCAGCCCCGCCGTCAGCGCTTTGATGGCCTCCGGCTGATCGCCCGTGGGCCGAAAGGCGCTTTTCAGATGAAATTTCCCATCGCTCATACCGTTTCCCCTCCTTCTTTCGACGAAAAAGCATACATAATTTAGTATAACACAATTCAGAAAAAAAGTAAAGCAGAGCTATAAGATTTTTCTCCGCAAAAGCAAGGAATTTTCCAAAAATGACGATGCAGTATATAAAAAATCGAACGCTTATTGACACCGCTCCCCGAAAATGGTAAAATAAGGGCAATATTCCTCCGGAGGTGACGGACATGGACAAGATCATTTATTTTTTGCGCCACGGCGAGGCGGAAAGCAACGTGGGGGGCTTTTTCGGCGGTCAATGCGACGTGCCCCTGACCGAAAAGGGACGTGCCCAGGCCGCTGCTACTGCGCCGCTTTTTTCCGACGTGAAATTTGACAAGGTATATTGCAGCACGCTGGGGCGCGCTATGGATACGGCTGCGCTGGCTTTGCCCGACTACACCCCCGAATACAGCGATGAGATCTGCGAAATGAACGTGGGCGAGGCGGTGCTAAAAACTCCTTCCCAATGCGCCGCGCTCTGGGGCGAGGTGTTCACGCAAAACCGCGCGATAGGCAATTTCGTGCCCTTCGGCGGTGAGAATCTCGATATGCTGGACAAACGCATGGGAGATTTCCTCGACAAAATTCTTGCAACAGACGAGGGCAAGGTCATTGGCATTGTCAGCCACGGCGGCGCCATCAGCGCGGCTACGCGGCATCTGGTTGGCCGCCATCCCATTGGTGCAATGGATAACTGCGGCGTGTCCGTGCTGGTCTGCACGGGTGACAAATGGGTCATTAAGAAATGGAACGCCACAGCGAAGCTGTAATATGAGCAAAGCTTAAACATCATAGCAAGGGGCTGCGTCACTTTCGTGACGCAGCCCCTTGTATTTGGCTTTTTATTCGATGGTGCTTTGGGGATGCGAAGCCCGTAACACCTCGTCAAGAGCAAAAAACTTGCAGGGATAGGCGTAGCAGATATCGGGATAGCCCTGCAGCGAAACGTAGAAAAACGCATCGCCCTGCAGAGAGATATTTTCAAGCCCCCGAATGCTGAGATTGTGGGTTTTACTCCAACTGTAGAGTCTATCGCCCGTGGGTACACGCCAGCTGCCGCCGGAGGTGAAGTAGCAGAACCGAACCTCCTTTGTCATATGTGCATGCCTTCCATTGCCATGTGGCTCCACGATGGTTTCCTCGCTCATATGGCTGAACTCCTCAACGGATATGGAAATGTTTTCTCGTTTCAGCGCCCCCTTGAGGGCGGCCTTGGCGGCGCGGTTGCATCGTACCTCGCGCACGAACAGAACGGTAAAGCAAGCCACGCCCGGCAAAAACAGAAAAAGCGGCATCAGGCTCTCAAAAAACAAACAGACGATAACAGCCAGCAGCGCAAGGCTAACGGCGCACCCAAAAAAGTTAGGGGCGCGGTTGTAGGCGCGGTGAGTTGCCACCCTATCAAGATCGGAAAGGACGGCCTGCAGCGTTAAGATTTCCTTCATTTTGTATGCTCCCTTTGATATCTTGATTTATCAGGCATCACACGACAGCACCTTTTGCATGCAGCGGATGCCGTCAGCATCCTCCACGAGGCGAAGGGCGAAGGGAAAAATATCCGCCTTGGTGCACAGATGGAAATCCGCCTCGGGAAAAATGTTGTTTTGCGGGTCAAAGAATTTTGCGCCGGAGGTAATCTTGAGCCTCTCGATCTCCGCCTCCAGCGGCAAAGGGTGCCCCTCCAGGAGGCTTTTGATATAGGCGGCACACAGGGTATCCTCCTCGGTGTGCCTTCTGCCGGCAAGGCCCATGCATACCAAAGAAACCTCTGTAGGATCCATACTTTTGATGTAATCGGCCGTGGCGGCGGCATTGACCAGAGAGGCCCCCAAAACCACCGCGGCGCTTCGGGCACCGAAGAGCCCCTGGGTGCCCGCGCTGGTGGTATGGATCACGGTTTTACCCGTCAGATCGGCATGCTCCACCTGTGAGGGAGAGTTGCCGAAATCAAAGCCCGGGCACATCGCACCGCCTCGCTCTCCAACCAGCAGCACGGCGGGATCCTTCCTTTTGTACTGATAAGCCAGCTCCAGCTCTGCCGTGGGGATGATTTTTTCCACGCCCCGCGCAAACAAATAAGCCTCTACTGAAAAGGCGCGGAACACATCGATGATCACAGCCACGCCGCGTGCCTGCTGCGCCCCCTCCAGCAAATGTAAAATTTGAATCTTCATGTGAAAATACCTTTCTGCATGGGAAACAATATATATGCTTTTCCGACTTGCCAAAGACGCAATTTTGCCACTTACCTCTCCCGTATCAGCAGAGCACGGCAGGGCGCACCGTCGGCACCGCCCAGCAGGAGCGGCGCAGCAAAGAGGAAATACGCGCCCTCCGGCACCGCCGAAAGCCGCACGCCCTCCAGCAGCACCACACCGGCACCAAGCAAAATGCGATGCACCGCCGCAGGCGTTTTCTCGGGTCCCACGGTCTGGGATTCGTTACCGATCAGCAGCACACCGCCCGCACAAAAGACCTCGGCTGCCGACTCGGTGACAACGGCAGCTCCCTTGATGAGCAAGCGCTCCCCTGCCCCTGCCGCGCGGGCACGGGCAAGGATATCCTCTGCCGCCCGGGCAGATATTTCGCCCTCAAAGGCGGCCACGAAGGCAGGGCCTACGGTGGTGGAAAGCGGAACTTCATCGATCCGCGCGCCGTTTTCGATAAAATGGTAGGGTGCGTCCAAATGGGTACCATTGTGGGCGCACATGGACAGCGCCGTCAGATTGCAAACGTCGCCCTTTGCGGTCTGCAACAGCACCTCCCGTCGCGGCGCGGGATCACCCGGATATACCGCGCAGCCGAACAGTTCTTGGGTGATATCGAAGATCTCCATCAAAATCCCCTTTCCTTAACGTTGACAAAAGAAAATTTAATCTTTATTATATTGGGTCACTCCGTGCTGTAACAAAAAGCACATATCTAACTCTCGCCCTTCATTTACAAGCTCAAAATCACCGTGGTAACCGTCGAAGCCCTTCTTGGAAAACACATCCAGCATCAAATGCCGAAGCACGCGAAGCTGCCCTTCCGAAAAGGCAAGAAAAAAATCATTATTGGCGCAATTCCATGCCGCGTCGCCCACCGAAACCGTGATGCAGCACCCGCTCGCAGAATCTATCAAATCAAAGCGTGAAATTTTTTGTTCAAGTAACGCGTCGATTGCAGATATTCCTTCCTCAATCACATGAGATAAATCTATCGATAAGCTGATCCACTCATGCTCATGATACATCTTTTCAATCGTACATTTTATATTTATCAAGCTCGACATCAACGGAAAGCACCTCCGACCATAAAGTTTGCACATCTTTATTGTATCACACCTCTCCCAAAATGTCAAATCCCCCCTGCGAGGCGGCGGCCTCACATATTCACAAATTGTTAACAATTTGTACACAAATTATCCGATATCTTGTGCTATTCTATTCACATCGCGAAATGTGGTTTTCAAAACTACATTTAATATTTTTCAAAAATGCTTAAAGTGGAGGCGAAAATGAAAACCTTTGCAAAGATCGTACGCGGCGTGACCGTGCCGCCCGTTATGGTATCCCTGTTTTTACTGTTTCTCTTTTTCTTTCGGGATGACGTACTGACCAACGTACCCGATCTGCTGTTTTCCCTCTGCTTCCTTGCCGTTTTGCCGGTGCTGGCCTATCCGCTGCAGAGCATCGTGCCCGCCTTCCGCCCCGGCGGCCAGAAAATGAAGCGCAAGCTGGCCTTTATCCTTTCTCTGGTGGGCTATACTGCCGCATTGGCCGTGAGCCTCCTGCGAAATGCGGTGCCGAATCTTGCCTATATCGACGCGGTGTACCTTTGCTCCGTGATCATTCTCACCCTCATCAACCTGCTCACCCCCTGGCGCGCCAGCGGTCACGCCTGCAGCCTGGTAGGCCCTGCGGTGATGATCTGCTTTTTTATGGGCTGGCCCGCCGTGATCCCTGCGGTGCTGCTCACCGCCCTCTCCTTCTGGGCCTCCATCTATCTGAAGCGCCACACGCCCCGGGAGTTTCTCCTCGGCGCACTGTCCTCTTCCCTCTCCATCGTGCTGATGTATTTCGTATTTCAGCCTGTGTTTTAACAAAAAAGAGCCGGCAGCGCCGGCTCTTTTTTTGCGGAACGCTCCGGGCGCCCCGTTTTTTGCAAATTTTTCCCCGATTATTTATTTTTTTTGCGTTCGGGGCGTCCGTTGTTCTTGACATCTTTGTTCTTTGGTATTAAAATATTAGTAGCATGCCAATCGTGGAGGCCGAGGATATAGGCGCCACCCGTTACCAAAACGGCAGGCAGCACGATAACGAAATACATCCACGGATAGGTATTGAGGGGTGCGCCCATCACGGGTGTTGCCAAAAGGCCAAGATACATCCCCTCAAGAAGCAGCGCAATCAGCTGGCAAGCGGAGCTGAACCCCTTCACCGCACCGCCCACAAAGGCACCGGGCAGAATACAGAGCGCCAGAAGAATATTCAACCCATTGGCACAAAGGCTCATCACAAAGCCCCGCCACAGGCAATACTTTTCACCTCTTGCTCTTGCGCGGATGCCATCCTTGGCACCCACCTCCCACATGGAGGCGTAGAGCAGGAAGAGATAAAACAGCACCGCAAAAATGCTGGTCCACAGCCGCAGCGTCATATTTTCAGCTCTGCCGCAGGCGAACGCCAACGCAATGCCAAACAGCGCAATGGCAAACTGATTCAAAAACAATCTGAAAATACTGTAGGAATATTCCTTAAAAAACTTTTTCACACAAAACCCGACCTTTCAATAACTTTACTCTTATTATAAAGCATCTTTCTCCACTTTGCAACAGTTATTTGAAATGTTTACATTTTATCAAAAAATGACACAATCCATTCACAAATTATTCATTAAGGAGTGAGTATGAGCAACCAATTCGCCGTTCCGCTGCACGAAATGCCAGAGGCCGTGCAGGAATTTGCCTCCTACAAGGTGGGCATTCAAAACTGCTCGGTCAAAACCGTATCCGAATATTTATTGGATCTGCGCACCTTTCTGCGCTACATCGTCGCCACCCGTGATGGCATCGACCCCGAATCCGAGGAGTTCCTTTCCATTGATATCCGGGGGCTGGATCTTGCCTTCATCGGTTCCATCCGCACCACGGAGATCTACGCCTTTTTGCAGTATTCGGGCTCTGTGCGCAAAAACCTATGGGCGGCAAAGGCAAGAAAGCTGGTATCTATCCGGATGTTTTACCGATACCTCGTCACCAAAACAAAGCAATTAAAGACCAACCCCGCAGCGGATATCGAGTCCCCCAAAAGAAAGCAGACCCTACCGAAGTTTTTGACGCTGGATGAGTCGCTTTTGCTTCTGGACACCATCAAGAAGGATCGCGCCTCCCGCACGGTGGTGCGGGATTACGCCATCGTCACGCTCTTTCTTAACTGCGGCATGCGTGTATCGGAGCTTTGCGGCATTGACCTTACCGACGTCAGCCGTGATCTCACCTCGCTGCGCGTCACGGGCAAGGGTGCAAAGGAGCGCATCATCTATCTCAACGAGGCCTGCCGCACCGCGCTGTCGGAATACCTTCCCCTGCGCTTCGTGGAAAAGAACGGCCGCACCGATACCAGCAAGGCCCTGTTTTTGAGTGGGCAGAACAAGCGCATCAGCGTCAAGACCGTGCAATGGATGGTTTATAAATATCTGGACATGGCAGGGCTTGGCGACCGGCATCTTTCGGTACATAAGCTGCGCCACACCGCCGCCACCCTGATGTATCAATCCGGCGCGGTGGACGTGCGGGTGCTGAAGGACATTCTCGGCCATGAGCAGCTGAACACCACGCAAATTTACACCCACGTCAGCAGCACCAGCATGGAGGAGGCTATGGCACACAATCCTCTCTCCGGTGTCAAACGTAAATCGGGGGAGGAAGACAATAATGATTAAAGCCGTTTTATTTGATTTTGACCACACACTTTATGACAGAGACGCATCTCTTGCCGCGTGTGCTGAACCCTTCATGACCATTGCCGCCGACTATCTGCGGAACGGTATCACAAGGAAAGAGATGGCCGCCTATTTATGCCGCGCCGACCGCGAAGGCGTTTACTGTGGCGCATGGAAAAAATCCGCCGCTTTGCTTGCCGAATACGATATCTACAAGGGAGAGCCTTTGCCCTACGAAATCTACACGGAGCAATTTTCAAGAGGGGCATTTCCCAAAAACATCCGTCTCTTTGACGATACCGTTCCCACCCTTGAAACGCTTAAGGCGCAAGGCTTTCGCATCGGCATGCTGACCAACGGTTACGTGAAATACCAATGGGATAAGCTGAATACTGTGCCGGAGATCCATCCTTATTTTGAGATCATTCGCGTGGGCGAGGAGCTTCCGCACCCCAAGCCTCATCCGCGAGCGTTTTTGGCGATGTCGGGCGCAATGGGACTCATGCCGCACGAGATCGCCTTTGTGGGTGACAATCCCGTCAGCGATATTTGCGGTGCGCGAAGCGTAGGTATGCTTCCCGTTTGGATGCGCTACCTGAAGGAGTGGCCACAAGAGATCACACCGCCCCCCTACGCTATCGATCGCCTCTCGGAGCTGCCCGTTCTACTTGCCAGAATAAACGGAAAGGACTAACGCCATGTCAAAATATTATTTGGCCATTGACCAAGGTACCACGGGTGTCACCGCCCTGCTCTTTGACCGTCAATTTTCGCCCGTAGCCAAGGGCTATCGGGAGATTTCTCAATATTACCCTGCCCCCGGCCACTCGGAGCACGACCCTATTCAGCTTTACGACGCCGTTTGCGACGCCACGGCCGAGGCCATGCGCAGTGCGGGCGCTGCCGCCGGTGATATCATAGCCATCGGCATTGATCACGAGGGTGAAAGCGCCATGCTGTGGGACAAGACCACGGGCAAATCCGTGTATCCCGCCATCGTCTGGCAGGACAGGCGCACCGCCGCAAGAGCCGAGGAGCTGGCCGCCAGGCACGGTGAGCTCTTCCGTCAAAAAACCTCCCTCACCCCCGACAGCTACTTTTCCGCCACCAAGCTGGAGTGGCTGCTGCGGCACGTTCCGGACGCCCGCCGTCTGCAAAAGGAGGGCAAGCTCCTCGCTGGCAATATGGATGCGTGGATCCTCTGGAACATGACCGGCCGCCGCGCTCACAAAACCGATGCCTCCACCGCCTCCCGCACTCTGCTGTACAACATCGAAGCAGGCGCTTGGGATAAGGAGCTATGCGACATCTGCGGCATTGACCCCACCATCCTCCCCGAGGTTGGCGACAGCATGCGCCCCTTCGGCCTGACTGATCCCGCTGCCTTCCTTGGCATCAAGGCGCCCATTACCGCGCTCTTAAATGATCAGCAGGCGGCGCTGCTTGGTCAAGGGTGCGTGAAAAAGGGTATGCTCAAAACCACCTACGGCACGGGCTGCTTTATGCTGATGCACACGGGCGACGCGCCCATTCGCTCGGAAAATGGGCTGCTCACCACCGTAGCGTGGCAAAGGAACGGTGTGCGCAGTTATGCCCTGGACGGCGGCGTTTACACCGCAGGCTCCGCCACGCAATGGCTGCGGGATGGCCTTAAGATCATCACCTCCGCCAAGGAAAGCGGCCCTCTGGCTCTTTCCGTGAAGGATAACGGCGGCGTCTATTTCGTGCCCGCCTTTACCGGCCTTGCCGCTCCCCATTGGGATCCTTATGCCTCCGGCATGATGATCGGTCTCAACGGCGGCACTACCCGCGCCCATATCGTGCGCGCCACGTCGGAGTCCATCGCCTATCAGGTGGCCGACCTCGCCACCGCCATGGAGCGGGACGCAGGCGTTTCCATACAAGCAATGCGCTGTGACGGCGGTGCCGCCGGAGATCGGTTTTTGATGCAGTTTCAGGCAGATATGCTGGGCGTGCCCCTGGAGATTCCCTCCTTCCGGGAGGCAACTGCTCTCGGCTCCGCCCTTGCCGCTGCCGTGACGCTTGGCGAGGCAACGCCGGAGACCGCCCGCGACCTCAAACGGGAATGTAAGCGCTTTGAGCCAAAAATGTCTCTCGATCAAAGGGACGCACTTCTTCACCAATGGCACCGTGCCGTGGAGCGCGCCAAGGCCTGGCGGCAGGAGTGAGAGGCGCTGTGCGAGGAGGGCGAGAGGGACTTTTGCAAAAGTCCCCCTCGCCCTCTTCTTTTTCCGCCTTAGCGGAAAAAGAATTCACCCCTCCCCCAAAACCTTTATAGAAAAGGGGCTACGATATTTCCTTGCTTTCGCACGCTTCCCGTCGTTTGGAAGAGAAAACGAAAGGAAAGCGCCGTCGGGAATTGACAAAGGCGCTCCTTTATAGTACAATATAAACAATATGTAAGAAAAGAGGCTTTATATGTCAAACAGATATTTCGCCGCGCTGGATGTTGGCGGCACCAAGGCAGAGGCGGTGCTCTTCCGTGAGACGGGCGAGATCGTTGCCCGGGTGGTTGACCCGGCGGGCACGCCCTTCGAGATCGGCGCCGAGGGGACGCTTCAAAACTGCAAGGCGACCTTGGATGAGCTCTTTGCCCACGCCGACGGCCCGGTGGAGGCGCTTTACGCCGCCGTCGCATCGATGCAATATTACACCGAGCAGTTCAACGCCTTTTTCAAGAAAAATTTCTGCGCCCGTCATGTACGCGTGGAGGGTGATGGCTACTGCCTCATTTCCGGCAAGCTGGGGCACGCCGACGGTGCCAGCATGGTCTGTGGCACGGGCTCGGCACTGTATCTGCGATACGGAGACTATCAGACCCATCTCGGCGGTGGCGGACACCTCATTGACAGCTGCGGCAGTGGCTTCACCCTTGGCCGCTATGCCATTCAAGCCGTGCTGCGCGCTCACGACGGCAGCGGCGAAAGGACCCTGCTCACCGAGCTTTTGGACGCCCAGGCAGGCACCGAAATGTGGTGCAATCTGGTGGAGATCTACGAGAAGGGACGGCCTTACGTTGCCTCCTTTGCCCACAATGTCTTTGAAGCGCGTCGCCGAGGCGACCTGGTGGCCCGGGGCATCTTCAATACCTGCGCAGCGGATCTTGCCAACGTGGTATGGTCGGCTTATCGGCGCATCGGCGGCCCCTTTACGCTGGTGCTCAACGGCGGCATCTTCCGGAATTTCCCGGAATACGCGCGCGCCGTACAGGCGCTCTCCCCTGCCGACGTCACCTTCATCTTCTCCGACGTGCCCCCCATCTACGGCGGCGCCGTTGAGGCCCTTTACGACGCGGGGCTCCCCGCCACCGACGCCTTCCGGGAAAGATTTCTTGCGGATTACGAATAAGGCACGTTTCCCCGCTGTCATTATGGAGGAACCGTTTTATAATGGTGTGAGCAATATTTATGGATGAATTGAAGAATCGCAAAACCACTCGCTTAAAGAATGCAGATTACAATCGGAATCAGGTCGTTTTTCTGACGATATGTACGAAAGAAAGACGGTGCATCCTCTCTCGGATTGTAGGGACCGGCGTCCTCGACGGTCAAAAAATTGAGCTGACGAAATTCGGGCAAATCGCAGATAAATATATCAATCAATTAAGTGATTTTTACGCTGACTTGTCGGTTGAAAACTATGTGATTATGCCCAATCACATTCACATTATGCTATGGATAAAAGGTAACGAAAATGGACCGTCGGGGACGCCGGTCCCTACAGTGCAGAATTCGATACCTGCGCGGTTCGTGTCAACATTCAAACGATTTTGTAACAAAGAATATGGCACAAATATTTGGCAATACCGTTCCAACGACCACATCATTCGTAACCGCAAGGATTACAAGGAGCATTTAAAATACATTTACGAGAATCCTATCCGCTGGTATTACGACGAGTTATATGCCGAAGAATAAAGAGGGAGATATTCGAACCTACCCCAAGCCTTGCTTTCTGGCGCCTTCGGCACTTGTCACTCTTGCCTAACAAGAAAGGAGCTTTTGTGATAAACAAATATATTCATATTTACAACAAGCGCAACTGCCTGTTGGCTTTGTTCTGTGCTACCATTGCGTTTCTCCCTTTGTTTATTGTATCACTCATATGCGATGTCATTCCGGAGGATACCTTGGTTGCATTTTTGCCCTTCGTGTTTGCGGCCGCATGTGTCGCAATAGCCTCTTTATATACGATACGCTTCAAAAAAATGATCAAAAAGCAGGAGCGGCAATATGGCGTACAATTTAATGACAATAATGCCGCTCATTTAGAAACAACGCTATATCTTTCTGATGATTGGCTTATATGGGCCGGCAGTTGCGCAATATACAAAAATCACATAGAAGCTATACGTTCAACATTGGTACACGGCAGAGGCGGTTTTTCAAATAAGGTAACGATAAAAACAGTTGACAACAAGAAATATATCATCTGGTGCTTAAGTTCTTCAAATATCAATCAAATCAAAAAATGGAAAAACAATCACACAAATTAAATTACCCAAGAAATAAGCAACCCCGACAGATCTCCATTAAGAAATCTGTCGGGGTAAATCATTTATTTACACTTATCCATTAATAGCATCGCACATTGGTGGCGCGATCTGTTTTGAAGCGAGCAATTAAAACTCCACCAGATCCTTGATATTCACGGGCAGGCCTGTGGCAATGGATTTGTTGGCTGCGATGCCGGTAAGGATGGACATGGCACCGTCCACGTGGGAGGCGGCGCGGTGGAACTCGTCGTATTCGGGCACGCCGAACAGGTCGTTGAGCAGGATGGGGTCGCCGCCGCCGTGGCCGCCCTCGGCCTCGGGGATCTCCACCTGATACGGAACGGCAAACTGCGGGAACACCGTAATGGATTTTTCCTTCGCGGCACCCTCCTTGGCAGCGTCGCCGCCGGCATTGACGTAGATGGTTTCAGAAACGTCCACCTCCATGCGACCCTTGGTACCGGTAAAAGTCACACGGAAGCCCTCACGGGGAGAATAGGCGTTCAGTGAGTAGGACATCTGGGCACCATTTGCATATTTCACCAGCACGTTCATGGTGTCCTCGATGGAGATACCGTCACCAAACACGCTCTGGTCGCGGAGATATCCGTCGTCGCCCTCGGCGTTCAGATAAAGCGCCTCCATGCCCTTTTTGCCCTCCATATGCAGCGCGAAAGGATCGTCCTTGGCGTTCTCGCTGCCGTGAGCACGATAGTAGAACTTGGTAATACCGCGATTCTCGGCGTTCTCCCGACCGTAGAAGGCAAGATCACCATAGGCAAATACCTGCTTCGGCTTGGTATCCAGCCAGAAGTTCACCAGATCGAAATGGTGAGTGGATTTGTGTACCAGAAGGCCGCCGCTGTTGCGCTTGTCGCGGTGCCAACGACGGAAATAGTCTGCGCCGTGGCTGGTAGAAAGCAACCACTCGAAGTGTACCTGCTTCACGTCACCGATCACGCCGTCGCGGATCAGCTCTCTCACCTTGGTGTTATGGGGCGCATAGCGGTAGTTGAAGGAAACGCGCAAATGCTTGCCGGTTCTCTTCACCGCGTCAAGGATCTCCTGGCATTTTTCTGCCGTGGTGGTCATGGGCTTTTCGCTGAGGACGTCACAGCCCATCTCCAGCGCCTTTACAATATACTTATGATGGGTGCGGTCAATGGAGGTAACGATCACCACGTCGGGCTTCTGCTCCTCGATCATCTTTTCAAACTCGTCAGCGCCGTAGAGAGGAAGCGCGGGGTAGCCATGCTCCTCCATCATCACCTTTTGCGCATACAAAAGACGGGTGCGGTTGATATCGCAGAACGCCACGATCTCCGAGGTCTCGTGGTAGGTGCCGCCCACCGCATTGTAGAAAAAGCGGGCGCGACCACCCACGCCGACCTGTACGTATCTTTTTTTCGTTGCCATCGTAATGCCTCCTTTGGTTTGATTTCATCACCATCATAGCACAAAAAATAGCGCACTTCAAGAACAATATTGGCTTTTTTGACCGTTTTTCAACTTTTTTTGCTCTACTTCCCTTGCATCATATCCTAAAATATGATACAATATCGCAAAAGGAGGTGAGGAAATGTCTGAACCGTACTCTTGGCCCAAAATGGAAATCGAGCTGTTCAGTCCGATAAATCTGAATATTTACGTAAACCGCCATAAATCTCCAAAGTCGCCAACCGCCCCTCATCACCACTATCACGAGGTTTATGAGCTTTACTATCTCTACGAGGGCGACCGACTTTATTACATCGCGGGCAAGACCTACCGCGTGGCGCGTGGAAATTTCGTACTGATCCCACCCTATGAAAATCACAGCACAGGCAAATCCTCGCCCGTGGGATACGATCGTTTTCTCCTGCATTTCAGCCGCGAGTATATCGATGGCCTTATTGCCAAAAGCGGCGGAGGCATTGCCAACGCGCTCCGCCGCGAGGAGCGGATCTTCCCCATAGAATTTCAAAAGCAGGGCTTTGTGGAAGCGCTTCTGACCACCATGCTGACGGAATATGAGGAGCGCGCGCCCGGCTTTGAGCAATTTTTAGAGACAGCAGTCACCCAGCTCCTTTTGTTGATCGGACGCTGCAGCACAACCTCCGGCGTCAATGAGCAATACAATGCCGACACCGTGCACAAGACCATCTCCGAGGCAGTCGCCTACATCAATCTCCACTACGCGGAGCCCCTTTCGCTGAATGATATGGCCGCGCACTTTTTCGTCAGCCCCGGCTATTTCTCCCACGCCTTCAAGCGCATTACGGGACTGCCCTTCGTCAAATACGTCAACGGCGTGCGTATCAAGGAGGCGCAGCGTCTTTTGCGCAGTCGGGATATCACCATTGCCGCCACCGCCGAGGCCGTAGGCTATGGAAGCACCACACACTTCGGTCGCGTTTTTAAGGAGATCACGGGTGTGACGCCCATGGAATACAAAATGAGAGGCAATTAAAAGCAGACGCTATGACATTGTGCCTTAAGGCGCAACACCATAGCGTCTGTTTTTTTATGAGGCGAGCACACGGCGCATTGCGCGGATGCCCTCCTTAAGATCGTTTTTGAAAATGGAGGAGGAGCCGGCCACAAAGAGATCGGCACCTGCCTGTTTCATCAAAAGTGCGTTCTCAAGGCTGACGTTGCCGTCTACCTCCAGCATCATTTCCGGATAGCCTCGTCCATCCAACAAACGGCGGCAATCGGTGATCTTTCCAAGGGTCTGCGGTACCAGCTTTTGTCCTGCGTAGCCGGGATTCACCGTCATCAGCAGCACGCCGTCCACATCCTCCAACACGTAGTCAAGGGCGGAGAGCGGTGTGGCGGGATTCAGCGCCACCAGCGGCCTTGCGCCTTGGTTCCTTACTTGCTGCAATGCCCGCTGCAGATGGACCGTGGATTCCGCGTGCACGCTGACAAGATCCCCCTCCCGCAGCTCGAAAAAGGAGATTTTGCGCTCCGGCTCCCGGATCATCAAATGAATATCCAGCGGGATATCAGTGGCCCTTCTGATCTGCCGCACAAAATCCGTGCCAAGGGTATAATTGGGCACAAATTCCCCATCCATCACATCCACGTGCAGATATTCAATTTTCTCCTCCTCGAAAATGCGTAGCTGCTCCCGCAAGCGGAAAATATCGCAGCACATCAAGGAGGGGCATATCTTCTTTTGCATTTTTCTCATTTCTTCGTCAGCAAGCATGAAGCCCTTGCCCGTCGCCGACTTCTCATTTTGACGCTTATATGATATTACCGAGACTACTCTTCCCCCGACAATACTTTTGCGTCGTCACCGATGGCCCAAGCTTCTTCCTTTCTCATTTTGTCAAAATTCGCTCCGCGCTCTTACTGCAAGGCCTCGTTGATCAAAGCCTTCAGCTGTTCATAAGAAAGAGCACCGGAATTTCTATAGGCGATGATCCCCTCTGCATCAATAATAACGGTGAAAGGATAATAGCCATCTCCGCCATAGAGATCATAAAAGGAACCGTTGACATCATCGACGCCAAACACGATTGCGGAATCAGGAAAGTACTGATTGACGTACGAAACCGGATTGTAGGTATCGGTAGCGGTGGGATAGGTATGTACCGCAAAAACCGTGACCACTTCGGCATACTCCGTAGCGATCCGGTCAAAATCCGGCATTTCATTTCGGCAGGGGGGACACCACGCACCCCAAAAATTCAGCACTGTGACCTTGCCCTGGTTATTGGCTACGTTAAAGCTTCCTCCCTGCATCAAAAGCGGAATGTCGGCGCTGTAGGCAAGATTTCCCACGTTATTGCCGGGCAGAGCCGCGGTTCCGCTCCCGCCTGTATTTCCGGCGTCGTCATCATCGGGATTTACGTTGGTATCGTTCTCACCGGGAATGATATCCTC
>JAFTQT010000078.1 GCA_017462615.1 Clostridia bacterium
CTTCAAGGCAGCAGTCGCAGCTGGCGGCGAAATCACCCTGACGGATAATATCACGCTTGACGCGGGCATTATCATCGACAAGGACGTTACCATCAACGGTAACGGCAACACCATCACCTTTACGGCGGGTACCGCGCTGGAGACTCCCATTTGCAATAGTGCAGATGCTTCTCCCGCTGTACGCACAGTAGAGAGTTATGCCTTCAACCTGGTAGGCGGCACCGTTGTGTTCAACAATGTGACCGTTTCCGTGCCTGTTTACACGGCACCTGCCGAGGGCGAGGAGGAAGTTCCCGCCGTCAAGACCGGTATCTTCGTGTTCACCGGTGCGGCTGACGTGACCTTCAATACGGTTGTGACCGATCAAGGTTACATCACCGTGATGTTTGGCGCACCCGGCAAGCTGACCGTAAACGAGGGCACCAGCTTGGGCGCCAGCGGCTACCTCAATTATGCACTGGGCTCCTCTAAGGACGCTCAGAACGCCGAGACCGGCGTCGCTCCCACCGTTGTGATCACCGGTGGTACCATCTCTAACGAGACCACCGTTTTATCCGGTGACTTGGCTCGCTTTGACTCGAGCGTCAATATGACTATCTCCGGCGGTACTTTTGTCTCCCGCAGTGACGCTATTTACATTAGCGGCGCTGCAACGACTGCCGCTTCCATCAAGATGACGGCCGGTACTGTTGACGCTGCTGCTTCCGCTTTCAACATGTACGGTCCCGTTTCTTTGGAAATCACCGGCGGTACCGTGACAAAGAACATCAAGTACCAGGGCACCGCCACGGCAAAGATCGAGAACCTGACTATGGAGTCCGGTGCTTTGGTCACCATCGGCGGTACCGGCAACGTTACTGTCAAGAATCTGATCATGGTGTCTCAGACCTGCTTTAGCATCAGCGGCTCTGGTGCCATCGTCATTGATGATTGTACCATGACAGGTAACGGCTCCGGCGGCGCGATCTATATTGCCAGCGCCAATGCCAAGAACGTTACCGTCAAGAACTCCAGAATCTACAGCTTCCGTGGTCTGCGCTTTTCCGCAGCGGTTACCGGTGGTACTTACACCATTGAGAACTGTACCTACCGCCCCCAGTATACCGGCACTGTAGATACGATTAGCGACTACTGCACCGCCGGTTTGCTGATTGGTTACTCTAGCGACATTACATCTGCCAACTGTACCTTTAATGTTATTGGTTGTAATATCAGCAACCTCGAGTACGGTACCGGTGAGACCCTTGCTTCTGTGAGCAAGACGGGTGCATCGTATGTTTTTGTTGACTTTGCCAGCTCCGGCAACGCTTGGAAGTTTGATGGCTGCAACATCAATTGGAACAACAGCACCTACACCTTCTGTGCTTACAAGAACGTTAATCTGACGCTGATCGACTGCACCGTAACCGCCACCTCTACCCTGTCTGCCAGCACTGGCACGGGCGGTATGTTCCAGAACAACCAGGCCGGCGTTCTGACCATCACCGGCGGTACCTACACCTACACCGGTAACCGTCCCCTGCTGCGTGTTTCCGACAGTAACCTTACCGTCAACATTGACGGCGCTACCTTCATCAACAACGGTCCCAGCTACCTGTTCATGCTGAACAACGGTAAGTTGAATATCCAGAACGCTACTCTGACCCAGAAAGGCGAGGCCATCGCAATCATGCTGGTCGACGCAACCAGCGGTCCCCTTAACCTTAAGGATTCCTCCGTTGAGGCCTGCGAGGGTTATGTGGCTATGGATATTTGGGGCACGCACGATGTTATTGCTAACAATGTAGTGGTTGAGGGTACTATCCAAATTGCAGAGACCCGCACCACGGTTGTAACGCTCGTCGACGTTGTTTATGACGAGTTGATTGACACCAACGGCATTGCTGAGATCACCACCACCAAGGTGACGTATTTCGAGATCGGCGGTGTGAAGTATACCTGGGATGAGGTTGTGGCCAACCTCAAGACGGGTGACACCGTTACCATTGTCGGTGCTGTTGACTGGCCGCTTGACCTTAGTACCGAGGTTGTTTTCACCATTGATTTCAACGGCTACGTCGTTCCCGCTCCCGTCTTCTACGCACACACCAACGTTACCTTTAAGAACTTTAACCTCACCGTTGCCTCCGGCCATACCCTGACCATTCCCGCAGGTGCCACCCTCACCCTTGGAGAGGGGTGTGTGGTTACCAACACTAACTTTGGTGTACTGGCAGCTGCCGGTACCAGTGCTACCTCCGCAGGTGGCTGTGCCATCAATAATAGCGGTAATTTGACAATCAACGACGGTGCTACCATCAACGGTACCATCTACGCCGGCGGCGTAGTCGTCATCAACGGCGGTACCTTCCGCAACGGCTCTTACACTCACCACCGCGCCGACAAGTCTCTGGTATTCATGAACGGTACCGGTGATCTGACCATCAACGGCGGTGACTTTGAAGCTACCTTTGATGCATATCAGGGTGACGGCGAGGCCAACAGCTTGATCTGCAACAACGACGGTAATGCGAACGTTACCATCACCGGCGGTACCTTTACTGCCCACGGCGGTCACGCTGCTTACCTCTATTCCAACAGCTCTGTTATCATCACCGGCGGTACCTTCACCACCGATATGACCGACAAGGCTCCTCTTTACATCGGTGCGATGCACGGCAAACGCTATGATGCTTCCAGAGCCACCGAGCTGAAGAACTTCACCACCAACGGCGGCTCCTGCGGCGTGCAGTTCACAATCCTCTACGAGTGGCACTTTACCGTTGAGAACGTAACTGTGAACAACGCTGCTAAGTACGTGTTTATGGTTGACAATGCCGCAAGTGCCAGCGCTTCCACCGTTACCTTCAAGGGCGGCCGTTACACCCTCACCGGTGAGACTGCCGACGCTGCTGTGCTCTACGTTGGTGCCAATGCTAACGTCACTCTGAACGGCGTTATGTTCATCAACGACAACGCTACCAGCACTGCTGCGATCCTTGCCTCCGGCGAGACTGCAAACGTCACGCTTACCAACGTGATCGTGCTTGCCAACAACGGTGCCGCTTACAAGACTGATACCGAGACCGTTAACTTCGGCTCCGCTTCTGTGAAGTATGGCGGCGACTCCTACAAGCTCTGGATGTCCAACGCTGGTGATACCACCGACGAGGCTCTGAAGCTCGACAACGGCGCATCCGTTCGCGTTGACGCAACTGCAGAGATGACCGGTATCCGCTTCACCGGCTCCGCTACCAAGGTTGAGGGTGCTGTTTACGGCATCATCATCGCTCCCGCTGACTACGTGGCTGCTGCCGGCGCCTTCACCAAGGAGGCTCTGGACACTTGGGCTGCTGCCAAGAGCATTGCTGTTCCTTACGTCATGGCTGAGGCTCAGAAGAGCTTGCACGACAATGGTGACGGCACTGTGTCCTTCAGCGTGGCTCTCGTAGATATCCAGTCCGGCAACTACGACCGCAGCTTCGCAGCTGTTCCTTACGTTACCGTTAACGACGAGACTACCTACGGCGATTACGATTCTACCAACAACGCCCGCTCCATGAAGAGCGTTGCAACCGAGGCTCTGGCTGACCTGCTGACCGATGCGGAGCATTCCGAGTTGGGTAACACGGATGCGGATAAGGCTGCAAAGTACATTCGCACTATCACTATCGCTGCAGGCGAGGTTGAAGGTAAGGAAGCAGGGACCTACCACTCCCAGTACTCTGCTGATCAGCGCACTGCTCTGAAGGCTTATATTGGCTGAGCCTTAGTTGATCGATTCAATACCCCTGCCGCGCTGCTGCGCAGCGCGGCGGGTTCCCGAGCCCCTTAATTCTTAAAGGAGGATATTTTTGATGAAAATGAATTATGAAGCGCCTGTCATGGAGCTGATCTATTTCCGCTCGGAGGACATTTTGGTAGCTTCGGATTTGGATGATGTTATCAGTGGCAGAAACTTTACTGATGAGATGGCCGAGATGTAATCCTGTTAAGGCTTTTACACCCTTCCAACGAAGCGACAATAAAAAGAACCGCACATCGTGCGGTTCTTTTTTGTCTTGGGTGTTTTGGCTTCGCCACGGGTGCGCCGCCGGGGGTGGGGCGTGTGGCGGGCGCTTCGTGAAGCGCCCCTACAGGTCATAATAAAATTTTATGCGTAGCGGGTGTGCGTCGTGGATGCGGGAGGAGCAAGCCCCTCCCCTACCGGCGAGATATCGTTTTGTGCGCCGCCGGGGGTGGGTCGCGGATACACCTCATCCGTCACCTGCGGTGACACCTTCCCCTCAAGGGGAAGGCTATGTTAGATGGCGAGACACTGTGCGCCGCCGGGGAAAATAAAAAAGCCTCTCCGTGTGAAGGGGTAGAAAATTTCAGCAAAGGTATTGACATTATGATGCAATGCGTGATATAATAATAACGCAGGGCACCGATGACGGTTGCTTCCTCTGCAGCAATTAAAAGATAACCGCTATGTTTGGGAAGGCAGGGCGGTTATCTTTTTTTGTTTTGTATAAAACAAGATATAATGGCAACTACAAGCATAGCAATTTGGATCAAATTGCTCCAAGTAACATACTCCATTCTATCACCTCCCTCCAGCGAGGAAGGCAAAAGATCTGACTTCCTCGTGATCGGGGAAGCAACCGCCACCATTCAATGGTGCTCTGCGGGTACCGTAGTACCGGGAGTATTATACCATAATTGGCGGATGTTGTCAAGAGTGGGGAGAGGGGAATGCAGAATGAGGTTGCAACGCACATTGTGCGCCGTCGCCTCATTCTGCATTCTACATTCTGCATTCTGCATTCTGCATCGTTCAAAGGTTTTGGTGAGGGTTGGTGAATTCTTTTTTCGCGTAGGCGAAAAAAGAAGAGGAAGGGAGCCCCTTTTGCAAAAGGGGCTCCCTTCCTTTTTCAATTTTCCTTACTCCTTAACAAACTTTTCGTTATAGGCGTCGATACATTCGGCAATGATGCGCTCGGCCTCCTCGCGGTCAAACAGAGTCTTGACGGCGGTCTGCTTGTTTTCCAGCTGCTTGTAAACCGAGAAAAAGTGCATGATCTCGTCAAAAATGTGAGGGGGCATTTCATCAATGGAGCGGATGTGATTGTAGGTGGGATCGGAGAAGGGGATGCAAATGATCTTATCGTCTACGTGGCCGTCATCCAGCATACGCATGACGCCGATGGGGTACACGCGTACCAGCGTCAGAGGCTGAATGGGGCGGTTGCAGAGCACCAGCACATCCAGAGGGTCGCCGTCATCGGCATAAGTACGGGGGATGAAGCCGTAGTTGGCAGGGTAGTGGGTGGAGGTGTACAGCACGCGGTCAAGGCGCAGGAGACCGGTGTATTTGTCCAGCTCGTACTTGCATTGGCTGTCCTTGGAGATCTCAATGACGCAGGAAAAATCGTTGGGGGTGATCTGCGCGGGGTCCATATCGTGCCAGATGTTCATAATAAATCCTCCTTATTTAATAAACTCAAATTCAAAATCGTAAATGTTGACGGTATGGCCGTCGGTGCAGCCCTTGTCCTCCAGCAGCTTGATGACGCCGTGGCGGATCAGCGCCCGCTGGAAGTAGGTGAGGGACTCGTAATTGTCGAAATTGGTGCGCCCCATCAGGTCGATGAGCCACTTGCCCTCCACAAAGAAGGTGTTGTTCTCCCGGCGTACGGTGGTCTCCAGCACGGCGGCGGGGTCGATATCCTCCTCGGCCACCTCGCTTTCAAATACGGTGAGGGGCGGCAGATCGCGGAGACGCTCGGCCACGGTTTTCACCAGGGTATCGAGATTTTCGCCCGTGACGGCGGAAACGTACAGCAGCTCCCAGCCGTTTTCACGCACGAAGGCCTCGAAGGCGGGGATATCCACCAGCTCCTCGTCGATGGAGTCGCATTTGTTGGCTACGATGATCTGGGGGCGGGTGGCCAGCTGCTCGCTGTAGCGGGCAAGCTCGTGATTGATGGCACGGATGTCCTCCTTGGGGTCGCGCCCCTCGGCGGCGGAGATATCCACCACGTGCAGCAGCAGCCGACAGCGCTCCACATGCCGCAGGAAGGCGTGACCGAGGCCCGCGCCGTCTGCCGCACCCTCAATGAGGCCGGGAATATCGGCGGCAACGAACCCTGCCTCGCCGCCGGTACGCACCACACCCAGATTGGGAGAAAGGGTGGTGAAGTGGTAGGCGGCGATCTTCGGGCGCGCCGAGCTGATGCGGGAAAGAATGGAGGATTTGCCCACGCTGGGCATACCGATAAGGCCCACGTCGGCCAGCATCTTCAGCTCCAATATCAGTTCTCGCTCCTCGCCCTTGGTGCCGTTTTTGGCGAACATGGGCACTTGACGGGTGGGGGTGGCAAAGTGCTTGTTGCCCCAGCCGCCGCGTCCGCCGCGGCAGCAGATGAAGGGCTCTTCGTCGGACATATCCTTGATGATCTTGCCCGTTTCTGCATCGCGGATCAGCGTGCCTGCGGGCACCAGGATCACCACGTCCTCGGCGGTGGCGCCGTGGAATTTCTCGCCGCTGCCGTTGCCGCCGTTTTTGGCCACGAATTTGCGGTGGTCGCGGAAAAAGAGCAGCGTGGTGGCACCGGGATCGACCTTGAAGACGATGTTACCGCCGTGGCCGCCGTCGCCGCCGGAGGGGCCGCCCTTGGAAACGTATTTCTCGCGGTGGAAGGCTACGGCACCGTCGCCGCCGTCACCGGCCTTGACGTAAATTTTGGTTTTGTCTATGATTCTCTCGGCATCACGCATCGGGTACCTCCTCGCCTTTCTGGCGGATGATCAGCTTAATGGGCGTGCCCCGGAAGCCAAAGGTCTCCCGCAGGCAGTTTTCGATATAGCGCTGGTAGGAGAAGTGGAACAGCTCCGCATTGTTGCAGAAAATGACGAAGGTGGGGGGCGCGACCTTGATCTGGGTCATGTAGTAGACCTTCAGGCGGCGACCCTTGTCAGAGGGGGGCTGCACCTTGGTGGTGGCGTCGCCCAGCACGTCGTTGAGCATGCCGGTGGAAACGCGCATGCGAGACTGATTGTAAACGTATAGAATGTGCTCGAAAATATTGGGGATGCGCTGACCGGTTTTGGCGGAGACGAAAAGGAGGGGGGCGTACTGCATATAGCCAAGGGCTTCATAGACCCGTTTGGTGTATTCGTTGACGGTGCTGTTGTCCTTTTCCACTGTGTCCCATTTGTTGACCAGGATGATGCAGGCCTTGCCCGCCTCGTGCGCAATGCCCGCAATGCGCTCGTCCTGCTCGGTGACGCCCTCGGCGGCATCGATCATAATGAGGCACACGTCGGCGCGCTCCACCGCCATGTGGGCGCGCAGCACGCTGTATTTCTCAATGGCGTCGTTCACCTTGGACTGGCGGCGGATGCCGGCGGTGTCGATGAAGGTAAACTTGCCGTATTCGTTTTCCATCTGGGTGTCAACGGCATCGCGGGTGGTGCCGGCAATGTCGGATACGATGACGCGCTGGCTGCCCACAAAGCGGTTGATGATAGAGGACTTGCCCGCGTTGGGCTTGCCGATGACGGCCACCTTGATGCTGTCGTCCTCCTCCTCGTCATTCACTTCGCCGGGGAGCAGCTCCAGCACGGCGTCCAGCACGTCGCCGGTGCCGCTGCCGTGGACCGAGGAAACGGCGATGGGGTCGGTATCCAGTCCCAGCTCGTAGAACTCATAAAATTCAAAAGGCAGCGCACCCACGCGGTCGCACTTGTTGATGGCAAGCACGATGGGCTTGCCGCTTTTTTTCAGCATGACGGCCACGTCGCGGTCGGCGGCGGTGACGCCGGTGCGGATATCGCAAAGGAAGATGATGACGTCGGCGCTCTCGATGGCCAGCTCTGCCTGGAATTTCATCTGGGAGAGGATCACATCGTTGGTTTTCGGCTCAATGCCGCCGGTGTCGATAAGGGTCAGCTTTTTGCCGCACCACTCACACTCGCCGTAGATGCGGTCTCGGGTCACGCCGGGGGTGTCCTCCACAATGGAGCGGCGCTCACCGATCAGCTTATTGAAAAACGTGCTTTTGCCCACGTTGGGGCGGCCCACGATGGCCACAATGGGTTTTGACATAGGAAGCACCTCGATTCTGTGGTTAGTAGGGAGCGGGCACGCCAAGGAGGGCGGCCAGCAGAGCGGCACCGTCGTTTTTCACGGTTTGGAGGGGGACGGAAAGTTGGGTGGAAAGCTCCTGTGGCGTCATGCCGCACAGGAAAAGATCCCGCTCGGCGCGCAGGGTGTTTTCGGAAATGAGCAGCGCGTCACCAAGGGTCTTGCCCTGTAGCTGCTCAGCCATATCCTTGCCCGTCAGCAGCCCCGCCACGGTGATCTCGGGGCCGAAGAAGTTGTTTTCAATTTCAAATACCTGCACGGAAAGCCACGACACGCGGGCGGTGAGCATTTCGGAAAGCAGGCGGAGCGTGGGTGCGGCCGCTTTGCCGGTGGCGATCGATACCGTGCGGTGCGTGGGAGGATTTTGGGGGAGATAATCGGTCAGATATTCCAGCTCCGCGGCGAATTCCGCCATCAAGGAGCGAAGCAATCCCACGCCGTTTTCGATCTGCTCGTAGTCGCCGTAGTAGCTTTCCTCGGGCAAGGGAAGCCCCGCCTTGAGGTAAAACTCGTCCGCGCAGCAAAAGAGGCGGTTGCCGGTTTCCTGCTCCAAGCGGTCGCCCACGGCGTTGACCTGTGCGATGACGGCACGACATTCCTCCGGGGTGAAGGGGGTGAGGGGATAAAGCCCCTCGCGATAGCGGGTAAGTCCCGCCGGCACCACGGAAACGCTGGAGAGGGCAGGGGAGTGCGCGGCGAGATCGGTCATGGTGCTGTCAAGCTCCGCGCCGTCGTTGACGCCGCGGCAGAGCACGATCTGTCCGCAAAGGCGGATGCCCGCCTCCGCCAGACGGGTGAGGTAGGAGAGCACCTCGCCGGCGCGGCGATTTTTCATCATGTCGCACCGCAGCGTGGGATTGGTGGTGTGCACCGATACGTTGACGGGGGAAATGTGCATTTTGATGATGCGGTCGATATCCTTGTCCCGCAGGTTGGTGAGGGTGATATAATTGCCGTGGAGGAAGGAAAGGCGAGCGTCGTCGTCCTTGAAATAGAGGGTCTCACGCAGACCCTTCGGAAGCTGGTCGATAAAGCAGAAGATGCATTTGTTTTGGCAGCGCTGCTTTTTGTCCATCAGGGGTGTTTCGAAATCGAGACCGATATCGTCGTATTCCGCCTTGCGGATGGCGAGGGAAAGGGTGGCCCCTCCCCGCCGGAGAGTGAGGGTGACGGCTTTTTCGGCCAGATAAAAGCGGTAATCCAGCACGTCCTCAATTTCGCTTCCGTTGATGGCGATCAGTACGTCGCCGGGCAGCACGCCGGCCTTTTCCGCGAGACTCCGGGGCTCTACCGCGCAAATTTTGACCATATCCTCGCCTCCTTCTCGTTGCAAAATATCCTTAACTAATCTATTATATCACATTTTTGCCGATTTGTCAAAGGGCGCGGCGGGATTTTTCAAAAGTCACACTTTGGCAATGGTTGTTTGCAAAATATTAACAAAATGCCCATATGCAGTTCATCAATTTTCCGTATTCTGTGTATAGAATCACCAAAGGGAACGAGCGGAATTCACATTTATCTTGATATTATTGTAAGGAGGACGCTATGAAAAGAATTTTTTCGCTGTTGCTTGCTATTTTGCTATGCGCCCTGCCGCTTGTGGGGTGCGGACTCGCCGAGGAGGGCGGGGAGGAGCGGCCCGGTGTGGAAAATGGAAAAGAAAACTCCGCCGCGAAGGATGAGGGAAAGCTGCCGGATATAGATCTGATTGGCGGCGTATCTCTTGTGGGCTTCAAGCAGGTGCTGGATGAGGAGAATATGGTGCCGGGCATCGGGCAGGGAGATTTCATTCAGCAAATGGGAGAGTATAAATATGCCGAGTGGGACGAGTCGGTTTCCCTTTCCGGTGTTTTTTATGACGGTTACGATGGATGCGGCTACCACAGCACCGGCCCGTATTTTGGGGTTCAAAACGATGTGTTCAGACCGCAGCCGGATTTGGTATCGAAATATTGCTACACCAATTCCTTCTATGCCAGGATGGAAATGATCGGTCTTTCGATGCCCTACGGCATCGGCTTTGCGGACACGATGACGGATGCCTTGACCAAAATCGGCATTGATGAGGGACGGCGCAACGTCATTCTTGGCGATCTCGAAAAGATCAAGGCGGAGGAGACCTTGGCGCTTTATCAAAAGGAGAACGTATCGCTATGGTTGAAAAAAGACGTGGTTACAGTTCAAGCCGACGGCGTCGTTCATAAAAAGGATGGCTACGCTCTCACCTACCGGGAGACCTCTCCCATCGTCCGTGGCGACGGTGAGCCGGGAACGGTTATCCGCGAGGTGCGCTTGCGCTTCCTTGCCGGCGGTGCACTGAATGAGATCTATTTTTCGGTGCAGGAGAATTACTGAGCAAAAGGGTGTGCGGCAGGCTTTCCTGCGACGGCATGGACACAGGATGCATTTGTGTGTAGATGAAGCAATTTGCTTGAAAGGAGGACGCTATGAAAAGAATTTTTTCGCTGTTGCTTGCTATTTTGCTATGCGCCCTGCCGCTCGTAGGGTGCGGACTCGCCGAGGAGGGCGGGGTGAAACCTCCTAACGAGGGTGGAAACGAGCCTTCTGCCGAGGAGAACGGCGACGAGCCTTCTGTTGAGGAGGATGGAGGGGATCAGGTTGAAATCGACCGCATTGGCGGCGTGTCGCTTGCGGCCTTCAGCGCGGTTTTGGATGCGGAAAATATGACTCCAGGTATCGGGCAGGGAGATTTTATTAAGCAAATGGGAAAATACAAATATCCTGCGGAGATCCAAGCCGAATTGGATGCCGGCCCTGCTTCCATTGGAGGTGTTCATCGCGATGGCTTCGACCAAAACACCAACTGCTTTACCTACGGTTATCATCATAACGGTTTGTATTTCGGGTATGAAAACGATGGCCGCTGGGCTTTGGGGTCGGAGGAATCTCACCGTACCAACTCTTTCTATGCAAGGGTGGTAATGAACGGTCTGACGATGCCCTACAGTGTTGATTTTGATGACACGTTGAACGATGTTTTTTGCAAAATAGGCATCGATGAGGCGCGGTATGCCGATATTCTTTCCGATTTTGAAAAGCTTGAGCAGACGGAGTCCTTGACGCTTTACCAAAAGGATCACGTATCGTTGCAGTTACATAAAGGCGTGATCACGGTGGCAAAGGACGGCGAAAAAAGCCGCGAGGACGGCTATCTTCTCATCTATAGCGAGACCTCCCCTTTCACTTCACAGGGCGGGGAAGTCGGCACGGCCACGCGCAGTGTGCACTTGCGCTTCCTTGCCGGCGGTGCACTGAGCGAAATATATTTTTCCGTGCAGGAGGATTATGTCTGAACGTGGAAGTATTGTGGCAAGCGTTGGCTTAATGGTATAACGGCACTTGCATTTTTATCCATTCCGCGCCGCATTTTTATGAAAAAACAATGCCTCCGCCGCCGGCGGGGGCGGAAAGCGCAGATCTTTTTGTGATTTTTATGCAAAAAAATCGCGAAAAAGTATTGACAAGCAAAACCGAGTGTGCTATACTATTTACAATCTTTTTTTAGAGGTGCAGAAAAATGGCCTTTGCATGTGCAAATATCATCGTCGCCATTCTAAGCGCTATTCTAATTCTAATCGTACGAGTCGTACGCGAGAATGAGGATAGTGCTGAAAGTTGCGCCTTGATTTGCAAAGCAGAGGAGCATCCCGCCGTATAAGTGTCGTGTATTTTATCATACCACACTCGGCCGGATGAATAGTCTTTCGTTGATTGCAAGCCTTACGGTCTCACTTTCAGACCGTAAGGCTATTATTTTTGAAATCCAAAATGCTCATTCCCTGTAAAGGAGGATATGAAAATGAAATTAACCGGCGCGCAAATTCTGATGGAGTGCTTGCTGGAGCAAGAGGTGGACACCATCTTCGGCTACCCCGGCGGCACCATTCTCAACGTTTACGACGCTTTGTACCGCTACAGCGACAAGATCAAGCACGTGCTGACCGCCCACGAGCAGGGCGCGGCGCACGCCGCTGACGGCTACGCCAGAAGCACCGGCAAGGTGGGCGTATGCTTCGCCACCTCCGGCCCCGGCGCCACCAATCTGACTACCGGTATCGCCACCGCCCATATGGATTCTTCCCCCGTGGTGTTCATTTCCTGTAACGTGCCCCGCGGCCTCATTGGAAAGGATTCCTTCCAGGAGGTGGATATTACGGGTATCACCATGCCTATTACCAAATGCAACTACATCGTGGATGACGTGACGAAGCTGGCCGATACCGTCAGAGCCGCCTTTGCCATCGCCAAAAGCGGCAGACCCGGCCCTGTATTCATCGATATTCTGAAGGATGCCACCGGTGCCAAGTGCGAGTTTGAGCCTTTGCCCCGTGATCAGCATTACAGCCAGGGCAAGCTTGGCTCCATGATGCGTCGCTCCTCTCAGAATTTCAAAGCACCCGAGGTCAATGTGAAGGATATCGAGACCTTAGCGGAGATGATCAAGAAATCCGAAAAGCCCCTGCTGATCTGCGGCGGCGGCGTGGTGCGTGGCCGTGCTCACAAGGAGTTTTTGGAATTTGCCGAGAAGATCGACTCCCCTGTTGCCATTACCCTGATGGGTGCGGGCGGCATTTGCGGCAGAAATCCTCTTGCCACGGGCATGATCGGCATGCACGGCACCCAGGCCTCCAATATGGCCTGCGACGCTTGCGACCTGCTGATCTCCGTGGGCTGCCGCTTCTCGGATCGCGTGGCGCTGGCCCCCAAGACCTTTGCCAAGCAAGCCAAGGTGGTGCAGATCGACATTGACCGTGCCGAGATCAACAAAAACGTGAAGACCGATCATCATATCGTAGGTGATGCCAAGCGTGTGCTTGCCATGCTGAACGAAATGGTAGAGCCGGCAGATCACAGCGAGTGGAAGAAATACGTCTTCTCCTTCAAGACCGAGACCGAGTACGACGAGGGCGGCGAGACCCTGACGCCCAAGCAGATCCTGACCTCCATCGCTAAGCTCCTGCCCCAGAATACGGTGGTGGCAACCGACGTGGGTCAGCATCAGATGTGGGCCATTCAGCACTTCCGCTTTGATTATCCCGGTCAGCTCCTCACCTCCGGCGGCTTTGGTACCATGGGCTTCGGTCTCGGTGCCGCCATCGGTGCCAAGATGGGCAATCCCGATAAGACGGTTATCCACATCACCGGCGACGGTAGCTTTCGCATGAACTGCAACGAGCTTGCCACCGTGCAGGATTACGGCGTGCCGATCATTACCTTTGTATTTAACAACAACACCCTCGGCATGGTGCGCCAGTGGCAGACCCTCATTTACGACAAGCGGTATTCCGAGACCACCCTCAAGCACCGCGGCCCCGACTTTGTGGCGCTGGCCAAGTCCTACGGCCTCGGCGGTGCCCACGTGACCAACGTGGCGGAGCTGGAGGCGGCCATTCATGAGGCCATGGCTTGCGGTCACGGCTACGTGATCGACTGTGCCATTGATATGGATGAGAAGGTGCGGCCCATGGTAGGCGGTGGCTCTCATATCACCGACTTTATGCTTTCCTGAAAGGAGATGCAGTATGAACGAACTGAAAAGACAGACCCTGGCGATCCTCGTGGATAACGAGTCTGGCGTGCTTTCCCAGATCTCGCGCCTGTTTTCCCGCAAGGGCTTCAATATCGAGTCCCTGGCCGTCGGTGCCACGGAGTTCCCCGAAACCTCCCGTATTACCATTGAGGTCATGGCAGATGAGGATCAGGTGCGACTGCTTGCAAACCAGCTGCGCAAGCTGTTTCCCGTCCATTCCGTGAAGCTCCTCACCCCTGAGACCTCCATTCGCCGTGAGCTGGTGCTCTACAAGGTGCGCACTCCCGACAGCGCCGTGCGCAACGAGATCATCGGCATTGCCAACATTTTCCGCGCCAGCATCATTGACGTGGCTGTGGGCTCTATTACCCTTTCGGTGATCGGCGCCGAATCCAAGACCGATGCAATGGAAAAGCTCCTGCGTGAATACGAAATTCTGGAGCTTGTGAGAACCGGAGTTGTTGCCCTTGAAAGAGGACAAGAAACGATAAAAGATGAAACCAAAGAAAAAGGAGAATTTGATTATGGCAAAAATGTATTATGAAAAGGACTGTGACCTGAATAAGCTGACAGGTAAGACCATTGCGATCGTGGGCTACGGCTCCCAGGGTCACGCTCACGCGCTGAACCTGCGCGATTCCGGCTGCGACGTGATCATCGGCCTCAGAAAGGGCGGCAAGTCCTGGCCCGTTGCCGAGAAGGACGGCTTTGCCGTTTATACCGTGGCAGAGGCCACCCAGAAGGCTGACATCATCATGATCCTCATCAACGATGAGGCGCAGGGCGATATGTACAAGAAGGACATCGCTCCTTACCTGACCGAGGGCAAGGCGCTGGCCTTCGCACACGGCTTCAACATCCGCTACAAGCAGATCGTTCCCCCCGCAGGCGTGGACGTGTTCATGGCTGCCCCCAAGGGCCCCGGCCACACCGTGCGCTCCCAGTTCGTAGCCGGTAAGGGCGTTCCTTGTCTGGTTGCCGTAGAGCAGAATGCTACCGGTAAGGCTTACGACATTGCGCTTGCTTATATTGCAGGTATCGGCGGTGCCCGTGCGGGTATCCTTGAGACCACCATGAACGAGGAGACCGAGACTGACCTCTTCGGCGAGCAGGCTGTGCTTTGCGGCGGTGTGGTAGACCTGATGCGTTGTGGCTTCGAGACGCTGGTTGAGGCCGGCTATAAGCCCGAGAACGCTTACTTTGAGTGCATCCATGAGATGAAGCTGATCATCGACCTGATCAACAAGGGTGGCGTTGCCGCTATGAACTATTCCATTTCCGATACTGCCGAGTTCGGTGAGTACGTTTCCGGTCCCCGTGTATTGCCCTATGAGCAGACCAAGGCCAACATGAAGGCAGTGCTCAATGACATTCAGGACGGCACCTTTGCCGGCAAGTGGATCGCCGAGAACAAGAACGGCCGTTGCTTCTTCAATAGCAAGCGCGAGCGTCTGGCACAGCACCAGATGGAGATCGTGGGCAAGCAGCTGCGCGAGCAGATGCTGTGGAAGAACGATACTGACCTGGATAGTGCTTCTAAGTAAGAAACCGATTTTTTCCACGGCGGCAACGCCGCCGTGGAAAAGTAAATTCTTTTTCGATGAGGCACGTGGCAACGTACCCCATCCAAAGAAAATTTGCACCCTCACGGAGGTAAGAATATGTTTTCCGATCAAATCAAAAAGGGCGTAGAGCGCACGCCCAACAGAAGCCTTTTGTATGCCCTGGGTCTCACCGATGAGGAGCTTTCCCGTCCCATTGTCGGCATCGTTTCCTCCCACAACGAGATCGTGCCCGGCCATATGCACCTGGACAAGATCGCCGAGGCGGTCAAGGCGGGTGTCCGCGCCGCAGGCGGCACACCCATTATGTTCCCTGCCATTGCCGTTTGCGACGGTATTGCCATGGGTCACGTGGGCATGAAGTATTCTCTGGTGACCCGCGACCTGATCGCCGACTCCACCGAGGCTATGGTGATGGCGCATCAGTTTGACGGCCTCGTCATGATTCCCAACTGCGATAAGAACGTGCCCGGCCTTCTGATGGCGGCGGCACGTCTCAATATCCCCACGATTTTCTGCTCCGGTGGCCCCATGCTGGCCGGACGTCTGCAGGATGGCAGACGTACCTGCCTTTCTCATATGTTTGAGGCGGTGGGTGCCTACCACGCAGGCACGCTGGACGAGGCGGGTGTTTCGGATTATACCGAAAACGCTTGCCCCAGTTGCGGCTCCTGCTCCGGTATGTATACCGCAAATTCCATGAACTGCCTCACCGAGGCCATCGGCATGGCGCTGGCCGGAAACGGCACCGTGCCCGCACCCTTTTCTGCCCGTATCCGGCTTGCCAAGCACGCCGGTATGCAGATCATGGAGCTGATTCACAAGAACATCCGTCCGCGCGATATCATGACCGAGGCCGCCTTCCACAACGCGGAGACCGTGGATATGGCGCTGGGCTGTTCCACCAATACCATGCTGCACCTGCCCGCCATTGCCCACGAGGCCGGTGTGGAGATCAGCCTGGATATGTCCAATCAGATCAGCGCCAACACCCCCAACCTCTGCCATCTGGCACCGGCCGGTGATACCTTTATGGAGGATCTTGACCGTGCAGGCGGCGTTTCGGCGGTGATGAAGGAGCTTTGCAAAAAGAATCTGCTGCACACCTCGGTGATGACCGTGACCGGCAAGACGTTGGCCGAGAATCTGGAAAGTGTGCAGAACCGTGATCCCGAGATCATCCGCCCCATCGAGAATCCCTATTCCCAGAGCGGCGGCATCGCCGTGCTGAAGGGCAATCTCGCCCCCGATGGCTGTGTGGTGAAGCAGTCTGCCGTTGCCCCCGAAATGATGCAGCACGAGGGCCCCACCCGGGTGTTCGATTCCGAGGAGGAGGCCATCAAGTCCATCTATGCCGGTGAGATCAAGGCCGGTGACGTGGTGGTGATCCGCTATGAGGGCCCGAAGGGCGGCCCCGGTATGCGGGAAATGCTGAACCCCACCTCTGCCATTTGCGGCATGGGGCTTGGTGAGAGCGTCGCGCTCATCACCGACGGTCGCTTCTCCGGTGCCACACGTGGCGCGGCCATTGGTCACGTCAGCCCCGAGGCTGCTGCCGGTGGCAACATCGCACTGGTACAGGAGGGCGATATCATTTCCATTGACATTAAGGCCTGCCGTGTAGAGCTGAAGGTCTCCGACGAGGAGCTGGCCGCTCGCCGCGCCGCTTGGGTCTGCCCCGAGCCCAAGGTGAAGACCGGATATCTCGCCCGCTACGCCAAGCTGGTCTCCTCTGCCGATAAGGGCGCCATTCTCAACTGACAGGAGCTTTTGACATGAGTGACAGAGTAAAAATATTTGATACCACCCTGCGTGACGGTGAGCAGTCCCCCGGCTGCAGCATGAATCTTTCGGAAAAGATCGAGGTTGCCCGTCAGCTGGAGAAAATGAAGGTGGACGTCATCGAGGCGGGCTTTGCTATCTCCTCCCCCGGTGATTTTGAGTCGGTGAGTACCATCGCCAAAACCGTCAAGGATTGCTCGGTAGCGTCTCTTGCCCGTTCTACCGTCAAGGATATTGACGCTGCGTGGGAGGCCGTGAAGGTAGCTGCCGATCCCCCTATCCATCTGTTTATTGCTACCTCGCCCCTGCATATGGAGTACAAGCTCCGTATGACCCCGGAGCAGGTGCTCTGCAAGACCGCCGAAATGGTGGCGTATGCGAAAAAGTACTGCTCCAATATTGAATTTTCCGCCGAGGATGCTACCCGCAGTGATTGGGAGTTCCTGGCCAAGGTGGTGAACGTGGCCATCGCCAACGGTGCCACCGTCATCAACCTGCCCGATACCGTGGGCTACACCACTCCCAATGAGATGCGTGAGCTGATCGAATATATGGTGAAGAACACCGATCACGCCGGCAGAGCCGAGTTCTCGGTGCATTGCCACAACGACCTGGGTATGGCTGTTGCAAACTCTCTTGCAGGCGTGCTGGGCGGTGCCCGTCAGATCGAATGTACCGTCAACGGCCTCGGCGAGCGTGCCGGCAACACCGCCCTTGAGGAGGTGGTTATGGCCATGCACACCCGTCCCGATCTCTTCGGCGATCTGCATACCGGCATTGAGACCACCCGTATTTATCGCGCCAGCCGTGCCGTTTACAACATCATTGGTCAAAGCGCACCTCTCAATAAGCCCATCGTGGGCAAAAATGCGTTCCTGCACGAGTCGGGTATTCACCAGCACGGCGTTCTCGCCAACAAAAAGACCTATGAGATCCTCACTCCCGAGTCGGTGGGTATCGTGGCCAACAATCTGGTGCTGGGCAAGCACTCCGGCAAGCACGCCTTTGAAAGCCGCCTCAACGAGCTTGGCTATCACCTCTCTCCCGAGGATCTGATCGCCTGCTTTGAGGAATTCAAGACCCTCTGCGACAAGAAAAAGACCATCAGCGATGAGGATATCGAGGCCATTGTGCTCCATAAGACCACCCTGGAGGGGATGTCCGAGGAGGAAGGCTACCACCTGGATCGCTTTGTGGTACATACCAGTAACTACACCACCTCCACCAGCACCGTCAGCCTCAAAAAGGGCGATGAGTTGTTTGAGGAGGTCAGCCTCGGTGACGGTCCCATCGATGCCTCCTTTAAGGCCATCGACAAGATCGTGAACCCGGAGGCGCATACCTTTAAGACCTACACCATCAACTCCATTTCGGAGGGCAAGGATACCCTTGGCGACGTTACCGTGCGGCTGGCCGCAGGCGGTCGCACCTTTACGGGCAAGGGACTTTCCACGGATATTATCGAGGCGAGTATCCTCGCCTACATCAACGCCATCAATAAGATGCAATTTGCCATGGCAAAGGCAAAGGAGGACTAAAAGATGGGCATGACCATGACACAAAAGATTCTCGCCGCCCACGCGGGGCTCACCGAGGTAAAGGCGGGAGATCTGATCGAAGCAAAGCTGGATATTGTGCTCGGCAACGACGTTACCACCCCCGTGGCGGTGGACGTGTTCGACAAGGCAGGCTTTCAAAGGGTGTTTGACAAGGACAAGATCGCCATCGTGCTGGACCACTACACTCCCTGCAAGGATATCAAATCCGCAGAGCTTTGCGCCACCGCGAGAAATTTCGCCAAGCGCTTTGATATCACCCACTTCTATGACGTGGGTAACGTAGGCATCGAGCATGCACTCCTGCCCGAAAAGGGCATTGTGGGCCCCGGCGATATGATCATCGGCGCGGATTCTCACACCTGCACCTACGGTGCCCTGGGTGCCTTTTCCACCGGTGTGGGCTCCACCGACATGGCCGCCGGTATGGCAACGGGCGAGAACTGGTTCAAGGTTCCCTCCGCCATCAAGGTGACGCTTGTGGGCAAATTTCGCCCCCACGTCAGCGGCAAGGATGTGATCCTGCACCTCATCGGTCTCATTGGTGTGGACGGCGCGCTGTATAAGTCCCTCGAATTCGTGGGAGAGGGCGTGGCGGAGCTGACGATGGACGACCGTTTCACCATTGCCAACATGGCCATTGAGGCCGGTGCCAAAAACGGCATTTTCCCCGTGGACGACAAGACCCTTGATTACGTAAAGGGACGCTTTACCCGTGAGATCAAAATTTATGAGGCCGATGCCGACGCGGTTTACGAGCAGGAGGTCGTCATTGACCTGAACACCCTGAAGCCCACGGTTTCTCTGCCCCATCTGCCCTCCAACACCAAGACGGTGGACGAGGTCAGCGGTCTTGCCATCGACCAGGTGGTGATCGGCTCCTGCACCAACGGACGCATTTCCGATATGCGGATCGCCGCCGAGATCCTGAAGGGTCGGAAGGTAGCAAAGAACGTGCGTTGCATCGTCATCCCCGCTACCCAAGAGGTCTATATGCAGTGCGTGAAGGAGGGGCTTGCCGAAATCTTCATTGAGGCCGGCTGTGCACTTTCCACCCCCACCTGCGGTCCTTGTCTTGGCGGACATATGGGCTGTATGGCCGCAGGCGAGCGCGCCGTTGCCACCACCAACCGTAATTTCGTAGGTCGTATGGGTCACGTGAAGAGTGAGGTCATTCTCGCCTCTCCCGCCGTTGCCGCCGCTTCCGCCGTGAAGGGCGCGGTCGCTTGCCCCTGCGAGCTTGAGGAGGTATAACGATGTATCAAGGAAAAGCTTTTCAATACGGTGATAACGTAGATACCGACGTGATCATCCCCGCCCGTTATCTGAACGCTCCCTCCGCCGAGGAGCTGGCCAAGCACTGCATGGAGGATATTGACGTCAACTTCGTCAAGGAGGTTGAGACGGGCGATATTATGGTGGGCGGTGAGAACTTCGGCTGCGGCTCCTCTCGTGAGCACGCGCCCATCGCTATCCGCGCCAGCGGCATTTCCTGTGTGATCGCCGCCAGCTTTGCCCGCATCTTCTACCGCAACGCCATCAACATCGGCTTCCCGATTCTGGAATGTCCCGAGGCTGCCGCCCGTATCAAGAAGGGCGACACCGTTACCGTGGATGCCGAAAGCGGTGTGATCACCAACGTTACCACCGGCGAGGTCTTCCACGCCACCCCCTTCCCCGCCTTCATCAACCGTATCATTGAAAACGGCGGCCTGTTGCCCTACCTTGTGAAAAAGCAGGAGGGTGAAGCAAAATTAACTTCAATATTGCACTTGTCAAGGGAGACGGCATCGGCCCCGAAATCGTGGAGAGTGCCGTTCGTGTTCTCGAAAAGGTGGGCGAAAAGTATGGCCACACCTTCCATTTCACCTCGTATCTTGCCGGTGGTTGTGCCATCGATGCTTGCGGAAAGCCTCTGCCGGAGGAGACCGTAGAGGGCTGCAAGAATAGTGACAGCGTGCTGCTGGGCGCCGTAGGCGGCCCCAAGTGGGACACGCTCCCCGGCAACATCCGTCCCGAAAAGGCTCTGCTTGGGCTGCGCGCCGCCCTTGGTCTTTATACCAATCTGCGCCCTGCCCGTATTTTCCCCGCGTTGAAATCCGCTTGCGCCCTGCGCCCCGATATCATCGACCGTGGCTTTGATCTGGTCATCGTCCGCGAGCTGACTGGCGGCATCTACTTTGGTGAGCGTGGTCGCCGCGAGGGTAAATACGGCCCCGAGGCTTACGATACCGAGGCCTACAGCGTCATGGAGGTGGAGCGCATTGCCCGCGTGGCATTCGAGACTGCCCGCAAGCGTCGTTGTAACGTAGTCAGCATCGACAAGGCCAACGTGCTGGAAACCTCTCGCCTCTGGCGAGAGACGGTACACCGTATTGCCGCCGAGTACCCCGACGTGGAGGTTTCGGATATGCTGGTGGACAACGCCGCTATGCAGCTCATTCGCGACCCCTCCCGCTTTGACGTGGTGGTGACCTCCAATATGTTCGGTGATATTCTCTCCGACGAGGCCTCGCAGATCACCGGCTCTATCGGTCTTCTCGCCTCCGCCTCCCTCGGCGCGGGCAAATGCGGCCTCTACGAGCCCATTCACGGCTCTGCTCCCGATATCGAGGGGCAGAACAAGGCTAACCCCATTGCCACCATTCTTTCCGCCGCTATGATGCTGCGGTATTCCCTTGACCTGCCCGTTGAGGCCGATGCCATCGAGAATGCCGTTGCGGGCGTGATTGAGGATGGCTACCGCACGGCGGACATTCTGACCGATCCCACGAAGGAACCGCTCACCTGCACCGCCATGACAGAAAAGATCATGGAAAGGATTTGAAAAAATGCTGGATATCAAGGTTACCAAAACGACAACGCCCAAGGAGAAGCCTCAGGGCCCCCTTGGCTTCGGTAAGATCTTTACCGACCATATGTTCATGATGAATTATACCGAGGGAATGGGCTGGCACGATCCCCGTGTTGTACCCTTCCAGGATATCTCTCTTTCTCCCGCCTGCGTGGTATTCCACTACGGTCAGGAGATGTTTGAGGGCATGAAGGCCTATCGCGGTGAGAACGGCGAGACCTATCTCTTCCGTCCCTTCAAAAATGCCGCCCGTGCCAATCAGTCCAACAAGCGTCTTTGCATTCCGGAGTTGCCCGAGGATATTTTCGTAGAGGGCGTCAAGGCTGTGGTGGAGGTGGATAAGGATTGGATCCCCACCGAGCCCGGCACCTCCCTGTACATCCGCCCCTTCATCATCGCCACCGATGCTTTCCTTGGCGTCGCACCCTCCAAAACCTATCTTTACATGGTCATTCTTTCTCCCAGCGGTGCTTACTACAGCGAGGGCCTTGCCCCTGTGGGTATCTGGATCGAGGATGACTACGTGCGCGCCGTCAAGGGCGGCATTGGCTTCACCAAGACCGGCGGCAACTACGTGGCAAGCCTTGCGGCACAGGTAAAGGCTCACGACGGCGGCTTTTCTCAGGTGCTGTGGCTGGACGGCGTAGAGCGTCGCTATATCGAAGAGGTAGGCGCCATGAACATCTTCTTCAAGATCGACGGCAAGGTGGTCACCCCCATGCTCAACGGCAGTATTCTGCCCGGCGTGACTCGTGACTCTGTGCTGACCCTCCTGAAGTCTTGGGGCATTCCCTGCGAGGAGCGTCGCATTTCCGTAGACGAGCTGCTGGAGGCGCAGAAGAACGGCAAGCTGGAGGAGGTTTTCGGCACGGGTACCGCCGCCGTCATCTCTCCCGTGGGCAAGCTCCGCTATAAGGACGAGATCATGACCATCGGCGACGGTGGCATCGGTCCCGTCAGCCAAAAGCTGTATGATACCATCACCGGCATCCAGACCGGTAAGCTGGCCGATCCCTTCGATTGGCGTGTGGAGGTATAACGGTGCTGACTCTCGATAAGATCTATCAAGCCGCCTTCACCCTTAAGGACGTGGCTAGAAAAACCGATCTCATCCGCGCTCAAAATATGTGCCCCGATTGCAAGCTGTATCTCAAAACCGAGAACCTGCAGGTAACGGGCAGCTTTAAGGTGCGAGGCGCGTATTATAAGATCAGCCAGCTCTCCGCGGAGGAGAAATCCAAGGGTATTATTGCCTGTAGCGCAGGCAACCACGCTCAGGGTGTTGCCCTGGCGGCCAAAAAAATGGGCATCAAGAGCGTGATCTGTATGCCCGACGGCGCCCCCATCAGCAAGGTGGAGGCAACCAAGGCCTTTGGCGCAGAGGCTTGCCTGGTGCCCGGTGCTTACGACGATGCCTACGCCAAGGCGCTGCAGCTTTGCGATGAGACCGGTGCCACCCTCATTCACCCCTTTGACGATGAGGACGTGATCGCGGGACAGGGCACCATCGGTCTTGAAATTCTCGATCAGCTTTCCGACGCCGACGCGGTGGTGGTTCCCATCGGCGGCGGCGGTCTGATCGCAGGCGTAGCCTACGCCATCAAGCATCTGAATCCGAGCATCAAGGTGTACGGCGTGCAGGCAGAGCGCGCGCCTGCCATGGCCGAGAGCCGTGCGGCAGGTCACGTGGTGACCCTTGACAGCGTCTCCACCTTTGCCGACGGTATTGCGGTGAAGCATCCCGGTGACAACACCTTTGCCATAATTAAGGACTACGTGGACGATATTGTCACCGTCAGCGAGGACGAGATCGCCACCGCCATTCTCACGCTGATGGAAAAGCAGAAGCTGGTCGCCGAGGGCGCAGGTGCCGTGGGCGTTGCTGCCATTATGTTCGGTAAGCTGCCCGTTGCCGGCAAAAAGGTCGTAGCCGTGATTTCCGGTGGCAATATCGACGTGAATATCCTCTCCCGCGTGGTCACAAGAGGTCTTGTCACCACCGGACGTAATGCCACCCTGCAGATCGCGCTGGAGGACAAGCCCGGTCAGCTGCTGGGCGTCAGCAGTATCATTTCGCAATGCGGCGGCAACGTGGTCAGTGTGCATCACGAGCGTTCCGACGCCAATATGGCCGTGGCCAGCTGCTTCCTCAAGATCGGTATGGAGACCCGCGATTTCAAGCAGATCGAGGAGATCCGTGCGGCTTTGACTGCTGCGGGCTTCAAGATCGTTTCTTAAAGGAGAATCAAAATGATCAAGCAAATTGCAACCGATAAGGCTCCTGCCGCCATCGGCCCGTATTCTCAGGGGCTCGATCTCGGCAATATGGTGTTTGTTTCCGGTCAGATCCCTGTGGATCCCGCCACCGGCACCATTCCCGCAGACGTGGAGGCGCAGGCCGTGCAGTCTCTCACCAATCTGAAAAACGTGCTGGCTGCCGCAGGTCTCGGTATGGAGAACGTGGTGAAAACTGTGGTGTTCCTCTCCGATCTTGCGGATTTTGCCGTGGTAAACAAGATCTACGAGAGCTTTTTCAAGGCACCCTTCCCTGCGCGCAGCTGCGTGCAGGTTGCGGCCATTCCCAAGGGCTGCAAGCTGGAGATCGAGTGCATCGCCGTGAGAGCATAACGCAAAAAGGATCTATGGCTTTGCCACAGATCCTTTTAATTTTGGAAAAAAACACCCCGAAAAGAGGATGTTATGGCTCTTTTCGGGGTGTTTTACGCTTATTTTGGAAAATGCAAAATAGAAATTTGGAATTTTAAGATTGCAAATTTAGAACAAACTTCCTTATTTCGTCAGCTCGTAGGAGATGTTATCCACTGTGACCTCGTAGTAGTACACGTACGCACTGCCGCGGCGGTAGATCCAAATGGTGGCCATGTAGGAGTAGGAAACCATCTTGCCGTCCTTTACCTCCACGTCCAGCATAGAGGAGGTGCGACGGATCTTGTCAACGCCGGAGCCAACGGCCTCCAGACGGGAGGCGTAGGCATCAATGTCCACAGATTTGAACTTAAAGCGGCTCTGGCCGTCAACAAGCTCAGAGGTGGTGAGGTCGCACTCATCAAAGAAGGCGGTATCAAACCAATCGTAGACCTTGGCGCGGGCAGCTGCATCGGTCATGGTCTTGGCGGGATTCTGTCCGGCCTTGTCCTCGGTGCGGAATTTGCCGTTCGCGTATTTATAGGTGGTCACGTCCTCGCCGGAGGTTATGGTGGCGTTAAAGGTGTAGCCGTTCTCGCTCTCGGTTTGGGAGACCTCGTAGTCGTGGCGCTCCAGCTGGTTCTTTTTGCCGCTTTCCGTATCGGGCTTGAGGAAGTATTTTTCGGTTTTGGTGAAGGAAAGGGAAGAGGCGCACTCAATTTCACGGAAGAGGGCGGCAGCGGCCTCCGCAAGCCGCAGGTCCTTGGTTTCCTGGCAATCGGAGATGTCCAAGGCAGGCGCGGTGGCGTTGTTGTATTCCTCATAGGCGCGGGTGTAGGAAAGCGCTGCGTCTACGTTGCGGGAATCCGCAAAGCGAACCTCCAGCTTCAGCTCCAGAGGGCGGAAATCCTCGGTGGTGCGGAAGGACAGTGTTGCGTTTTCAATGGTGGCGTACAGCAGCTGATCGGCGGCCTCAAAGTGATTGCAGAGCTGTTTTAGCCCCAGAGCGCTGAAATCGGTAAACGTGGCGATCCACTCGCCTGCGTCGTTCTTTTCACATGTAATGTGACCTGCCTCGCTTTCCGCAATGGCAGCAAGGGCGCCGTTGCCGGTCTCACGCAGATGGGCGAGATATTCCGGACCCGTGAGGGGAGAGACAAGGGTAACGGGCTCGCCCGCGCCTACGGCGCGGCGGGTAAACATCTGGCCGCCCGTGAAGCCGCTTTCCAGCACGTAGGTCTCCTCGGGAGCGATGACGTTCGCATAGGAATAAAGGGAGGTGGCCTTTTGATAGTAGAAGAGGCTATCGGGGGCTTCCAGACCCGTAACGGTCAAAAGCTCCGTGGTGGAAATATCCCAGCGCTCGCCGCCCTCGGTGCCGCTCATTTTGAGCTCACCCTTGACGCGATAGGACTGAACACCCTCGCTTTGGTTGACGTCGGTTTTCAAGAGGCGGATGGCGCGCCGCTCCTTTCCCAGCAGAGCAAAGGGGAGGCTATCTGCGCTGCAGGATGCGAGCAGGGGAACGAATAATGCCAGCAATAGGATGGTGGCAATACATTTTTTTGCAAGATGCTTCATGACAGGGCTCCTTCGGGGAATAAAATAGTCAACTTGACTGATTTTCAGTATAGCACACCCCCCAAATGATGTCAAGCGAAAAAAAGTGAACTTTTTTTGAACAAAAGAGGTAGCGGAGCCGACGGAGGGAGAGATATTCTTTATTTGAACATCCTCACAATCCCAATTTAGCGTTCAAATTTTGATTTATCGGTGGGTGAAGTGCCGCCAAGGGCGGCGTGATGTTGCCCTTTGGGGCAATGACGTTGTGCGGCTTCGCCACACAGTGCTGTTCTGTTCGCCTTCTGTAGGCTTCACTTGCGCTCGTTTCGAGTGCAAGCATCATGCGGCGTATGCCGCGCATCACAAGCGTAGCGTCATCACTCGCCGAGGGCGAACAGAGTGGTGTCCTTCGGGCACCTCCTCTCCCTGCTCCCGCTTTCCCCGGCGAGCATCATTCCCGAATGGCAGCAGAGTCTCCCTCGGAGATGCTTCGAGAGAGCAAGAAGAGGAAGAGCGCAAGATAGAGCTGCCGGATGAGAGCAATGCCATCCCGGATCAGAAGAAGGGTGTTGCCGTGGAGCTGCGTGTAGAGGAAAATCTCCACCCCAAGCGCTACCGCCGTGAGAAGTGTGGCCGGAATCAGATGCTTTTTCCCGACAAGCGCGCGGCGCACGGGGCCCGCGATCAGCAGCACGAAGCCCGCAAGAAAAACGAGATAGGTGAAGGCTGCGAGCCATCCGTTGATTTTGCCAAACAGGAGATTTTGCTCGATATTTTCAATGATACTGCGATGAAAGATCATTTGGAAAACCGAAAGCAGAAAATCCAGAGCGCCGCCCGGAACCTCCGCGCCAAGTACCAGCAAAAAGCCCACGCGTGCAAGGCGGTCACGGCCGGTTTCCCGGTATTCGTGATAGAAGTAAATGAGAAACAGCACAAACCAAAAGCCGGCGGCAAGAGGCAGCCACGCAAAGTAATTGAGAGCGATCAGCTGCTCCACCATGGTGGCGCCGCTATTCAATAGAAGCGCCTCTACCGCGGTGTAAGCTGCGCGCAGCAGGATCACCAGCAGGAGCGTGGCGAAGGTGGCGCCCGAAAGCACTCGCCGCTTTTCGTAAGAGAGTCTTTCCAGAACCGAAAGCATGGTATAGGTGATGGCCAATATGATGAAAATGAGAAGCCAGAGCAGCAGCGAGGCGAGGAGCATTTCCGGTATGCGGGTGTGCTGTAGCCACAGCGCGCCCAGCGCGGTGCTGCGGCAGGAGATGCCGAGGCCACAGAGCGTGAGAATACCCAGCTTGCCCAGATTTTTCAGCACCGCAAGGCCGTAGCGCGGTGACTCCAGTGCGGCGTAATTGAAGTAGATATCTCGCTCCTTGAAGGCAAAGGCCACGTAGGCGGCCAACAGCAAAAACAGGTTGACGGCTACCTGCATCGTATCCACGGCGGCGTAGTTGATATTTGTCTGCACCAGTAGCGATAGGGGATAAAAGAGTGCCAGCGCCGCGAGGGAAACGAAAAGCTGCAGCGTCCCTGCCCGACGCCAATAGGCGGCGCACTCGGCTGTCAGTCGCTCGTCCTTGGGGCGACCGAGGCTAAAGAATAGCCCTACGGCAAGGCAAACGAGCCCCGTGACGGCTACGGCGATCTCAAACCACACCGGCAAATAGTAATAGCTTTTGGGGTAGGTGTGGCTGCCGTCCATGTTCAAAAGCACGTTCATCCAGCGCAGCATGCCGCAAAGCAGCGCGTAAAGGGTGGCCAGCAGTATGCCGTTCCGGGCAATTTTGCCCCGCTCCAATTCAATGCGTTCGTCGTAAAACATCGTTATTCCTCCCAGAAAAGATCGTTCAGCGTTAGCCCCAACGCCCGACAAATGCGGATGCAGAGCTCGATGGTGGGGTTGTAGCCGCCGTTCTCGATCATATTGATGGTCTGCCGAGAGACTCCGATCTGTCGGGCCAGCTCTCCTTGTGATAGATGCAGCTTGGTGCGTGCTTCGCGCATACGGTTGTTTTCCATGCAGCCTCCTGTCAATTATATTTGACATTATGATAGCATGCCTCGCGGGAAATGTCAAGTATATTTGACAAACTTTTTTGATTTTTTTGCGCAGCGCAGCGCCGCCGCGAGCGTTGTATAAAAAAATGTTTTTTTTGTATGGTTTTGTATTTCATGACGAGGAGGGCTTGACACCGGATTTATTTTTTATTAAAATGAAGAGAGAGGATCATCGCTGTGCGCCCGGAGGGGCGTGACGGACGATCCCACTTGAAAAAAGGAGAAGATAAATGCTGAAGGCAGGTTTTATGGAGGTAGATTATACCCCCGAAGAGGGCTGGATGCCCGGACAGATCGAAAGACATTACGCCAAGGGCGCGCGCACGCCTATTATGGCGCACGCAGCGGTGATCGAAAGTGGCGCGAATATGGCCGTGCTGATCTCGCTGGATATTTTGTTCGTTTCTCAGAATTTTACGGACGGCTTGCGCCGTCGGATATCGGAGCGTATCGGCATTCCTGCCGAGAACGTATTCGTTGCCGCTACCCATACCCACACGGGCTGCGGCACGGACGTGGATTGCTGGGGCACGCCCGCCGATGCGGAAATGGCCTCCAGAGTGCAGGAGGCTGCCTTTGACGCTGCCGTTATCGCGTGGGAAAATCGCGTTGTTTGCCGTATGGGCGTTGGCACGGGCTTTGACGCACGCTTCAATTTCTGCCGTGACTGGTTTACCACCGACGGTACTATCAAATTCAACCCGAGCATGAAAAACCCCGAAAAGCTGGTGCGCCCCTATGCGGCGGTGGATCATACCGTCAACGTGATCCGCTTTGACGACATGGCAGGGAACCCCCTTTGCTTTGTGGTCAATTACGCCAATCATCTGGACACCAACAACCGCCGCGACGCCTTTTCCGCCGACTATGCGGGCTTTATGCGCCTGGCGCTGCGCCGTGAATATGGCGACGTTGCGGTGCTGTTCCTCAACGGTTGCTGCGGCAACGTGAACCACTATGATTTTGCCACCGGCAGCCACCTCACCGGCCATTGTCGCGAGGGTGTTCTGCCCTCGGAAGAGATCGGTAACGGTCTTGCCGAAACGGTAGAGGGCATCACCCCTGCCATCCTCACCGAGACAAAGACTGTGCATATTCAGAGCCGTATCAGATCCTACATGACCTCTCGGCGTCTGGCCACGGAAAAGAACAAGGCCTGGGCAAGAGAATGGCAGGCTACCCGCGAGGCACGCCTTGCCGCAGGCGAAAAGCAGGATCTGCGAAAGGATATCCTGGCGGAGCTTTACCTCTGCGATGAGTCGAAGCTGGCAAAGACCGTGGATCTGGACATTCAGGTAATGCAGCTGGGGCCCATTGTGCTGGTGGGTCTGCCTGGCGAGGTCTATTCCGACGTAGGCTTGAAGATCAAGGCGCTTTCTCCCTTCCCTAACACCGTGGTTGTAGAGCTGGTAGGCGGTCATAAGGGCTATATCACCCCTGAGATCATTCAGCGCTCCGGATGCTATGAGGGCACCTACAGCAACATTGCCTTTGCAGGTCCCGAGGCCCCCGACGTGCTGGTGGAGGGCGCCGTGCAGATGCTGAAGGCCCTGTATGAAGTGGATAACCACACCGTGATCGGTGACTTTGCGTTCTGATCAGAAATTCCAAAAAAACGCTCAAAAATTCCAAAAAGGAGTATTTGCTTATGAAAGCAGGATTTGCACAGGTCGATTTTACCCCTCCCTACGGTTACATGCCCGGGGAATTTGACGGCTATTACGCCTTTAGCGCACATTTGCCCCTTTGTGCCAATGCTGGTGCCTTTGGCGAGGGCGAGGATACCGTGATCCTCATTTCCGCCGATTATATGCAGTTCCCCACCCATTATGCCGATACCATCCGTAAAATGACCTCTGAAGCTACCGGCGTGCCGGTAGACCACATCACGCTGGCCGCTACCCACACGCACATGAGCTGCTCCTCCCCCGATAATTGCTGGAAATGCCCCGGCGAGCCCGAGATCGCTGCCGTGGTGGCCAAGCGTATCGCACAATCCGCCGTGGAGGCTCTTGCTGACCGCAGGGAGGCTACCCTTTCCGCCGGTATCACCGAGGAGCGGCGCTTCAGCTTCTGCCGCGACTGGGTGCTGAAGGACGGCACCGTCAAGTGCAACCCCGGCTACACCCGTGATGACCTCGATCACACCTGCGCTACCCCCGATTATCGCGTCAATGTGATGAAGGTGGAGCGCGAGGGCAAGCTTGCCGCTATCATGGTGAATTACGCCAACCACCCCGATACGCACTGGGGCAAGGATCGCATGAAGTTCAGCCCCGAGTGGCCCGGCTTTATGCGCAAGGCTCTGCAGGAAAAGTACGGCGAGGACGTGAAGGTGCTGTTCTTCAACGGTGCCTGCGGCGATGTCAATGACCGCGATTTCGGTTTCAAGACCGATATCAACGGCGGCCACCGCGATCCCTCCGCCAATCCCCCCGAGGTCATCGGCAACGGCCTTGCCGATACGGTCTCCAAGCTGCTGGATACCCTGCCTGCCGGCACGGCCGATGGTGAGGTCAAGGCCTTTGCCCGCGGCATCACCGTCAACCGTCGCCAGATCTCCAATAGAGAACGGAAATGGGCGGAGGACACGCTGAAAAGAGCCGAAAACGAGTACTTGAAGAGCTGGGAGTACGGCACGGCAAAGGCCTTTATGGAGCGTAGCCGGAACGTGCCCGAAACCGAGGAGTTTGTGGTGCAGGTGGTCAAGGTCGGCCCTTGGGCCATTGCTGCTATGCCTGGTGAGATCTACACCGAGCTGGGGCTTTTGGTCAAGGAGGGCTCTCCCTTTGAGCACACCGTAATTTCCGAGCTGACCAACGGCTCTCACGGCTACGTGATCCCCGATCGCGTGCGCGAGAACGGCTCCTACGAGGGTCGCTTCAGCTCCGGCACCACCGGCTTCGGCGCCTGCGATGCCATTGTAAAGGGCACGCTGGAAATGTTGAAGGAACTGAAATAAAATAAAAGGAGAAAAAATATGTTTCGTATCTACAAAGTGATCTCCCACCCCACCGTGGATTTTGCAGCCGAGGAGCTGCGTAAGTATCTCTGGATGATGATGCCCGAGTGCGGCGGCATCTCCGTGGAATACAAGCCCGACGCCACCGATGGCTTCCGCCTTGGTCTGATGTCGGATTTCGGTCTGGATACCTCCGAGGCCGAGGATCTGTTCCTTGATGATATCCTGCACATCGATACCGACGAGCAGGGCGGCATCATCGCCGGCAGCAACCACCGCTCGGTGCTGCTTGCAGTCTATCGTTTCTTCCGCGAAAACGGCTGTCGCTGGCTCTTTCCCGGTGTGGACGGCGAGCTGATCCCCTTGCAGGATATCGTACCCGTTAAGTATCACAAGATGGCGGATTGCCGCTACCGCGGTCAGTGCAACGAGGGCGCGGAGTATCAGCCCAACATGATGGAGGTCATCGACTTCCAGCCCAAGATCGGCATGAACGTGTTTATGATCGAGTTCGATAACCCCAAGGTTTATTACGATTATTATTACAACGCGCAGCATAACACCGCCAACCGTGATCCCGAGCCCGTTACCGCCGATACCGTCAAGCAGTGGAAGCGTCAGTGTGAGGCGGAGCTGGCCAAGCGCAGCCTGCAGTTCCACGATATGGGTCACGGCTGGACGGCAGAGCCCTTCGGCATTTCCTCTACCAACGGCTGGGTGAAGGAGTTTGATAACCCCGTACCCGAGGAATCCCGTGAGTTGTTGGCATTGGTCAACGGTAAGCGCGAGCTGCACGAGGGCGTGGCGCTGAACACCCAGTTCTGTATGTCCAGCTCCAAGGCGCGCACCATCGTGGCCAAGTATATTGCCAATTACGCCGAGACCCATCAGAACGCGGATTACATCCACGTGTGGCTGGCAGACGCCACCCGCAACCATTGCGAGTGCGACGAGTGCCGCAAGAAGATCCCCTCCGATTGGTACGTCATGCTCCTGAACGAGATCGACGAGTGCCTTACCGAAAAGGGACTCGCTACCCGTATCGTCTTCATCTGCTACACCGACACCACCTGGGCGCCCACGGTAGAGAAGCTGCATAACACCAAGCGCTTCTCCTTCATGCTGGCGGCCATTACCCGTGTTTACACCATTCCCGTGCCCATGCTGGTAGAGGAAAGACCCCTGCCCCCCTATCAGCTCAATAAGCCCGAGACCTTCCCCCTGACGGTGGAGGAATACATCCGTCACGCCAAGGCTTGGCGTGCTGCCGGCGAGTGCCCCTCTATGGTGTATGAGTACCATTTCTGGCTCCACCAGTACCGCGACCCCGGCGTGCTGACCTTCGCCAAGATGATCTACGATGACATCCGCGGCTACCGCGCCAACGGCTTTGACGGTCTCATTGAGGACGGCAGCCAGCGCAGCTACTTCCCCAATGGGTTCCTCTTCTACGTATATGCCGAGACGCTCTTCGATACCAACGTGAGCTTTGAGGCGTTGGTGAAGGATTATTTTGAAAGCGCCTACGGTGAGATTGCCGATGACGTGCGGAATTACCTTGCTGAGATCTCCGATGCCTTCAGCATGGAGTACATCATGAGCAACGACCGGGAGAGCAAGGGCTACTTCGATCCCAAGCGCGCCAAACAGATTCGCGGGGTGAAGGATATCATTGCCAAGTATCAGCCCCTCTTTGCCGAGCATCGCGTCAGCTCCTACCGTGCCCGCACGGTGGCCATGCGCCTGCTGAAGTACCATATGGAATTCTGTGCCGGCCTTGCCGAGGCCTGGGTGCTGAAGGCCATGGGTGCAGATCCCGAGGCGATCGCTCGCTTCTATCAGCTGCAGGATAGCTTCGGCCGTCTGGAGTATGAGATCGGCACGTACTTTGATCAGAGAATGTGCTTCTCGTCTTTGAAGCGACTGATCGATTCTCCCAAGACCTTCTACGAGGCGGACTGATCCATAAAGCCCCGCCCACGGTAGTGTAAATGCTGCCGTGGGCGTTTTTTTTGAAAAGCTTATACATTTGTTGTTTACAGAATGTTTACGGAATATTAATTGAAACGGTTGGGTAAATATGCTATACTGAAATTGAAAATCCTATTAAAAAAAGTGCAAGATAACTAATTATGCCGGGGTTTTATGCTTATGTGACACCATATGATGAAAGGGAGGGTGCTGATATGAAAAAGATGCTTTGCTTGATACTGATCGTTTTGCTGATCTTTCTCACCGCTTGTGCGTCGGGGCCGTCGTACAAAAAGGCTCAAAAGCTGTTATCCTCCTATGAGGGGGATGTGATCATTCGGACATATTGTGCGGAATTCCTGCAAGGCACTATGTTTTTCGTTTCCTCCGGATGTATAGACCGTGCTGTGGACGATGCCGCGACGCGCATTGTAAAGGGGCTTGCGGAATTAGAACTCACGGGAGAGGTGGAAGAGAAGATCTCCGATGAAATTTTGAAGTTTGATATCGTTCAGAACGATCTCCACTTGAAAAAACACGAGGCGCTCGTATTGCCCGTGCCGATCGGCACGTACTGGATAGAGGTGGATGACTTGATCTACCGCGTGACGGAGGAGCGTATTTGCTTGGTTGATACGCATCTCGGAGAGGGCAGGGTGCTGAAATATGACGAGACATTTATGCGCTATCTCAGAGCCGTTCGCGACTTCTGGCCGAATAATGGTTCTTCTGTTATGTATGATTGCAAAAGCGTGCAGACCGATGAGAACGGGTACGCTTTGCCCGCATATTCCTACAAGGCAGAGTCTGCGGTGGATATATATGTGACGGGCTTTACGCCTAATATCCCCCACGATACTCTTTTTTCGACATACCATGAGGTGCGCTTTACTATCGTGGCGCGTGAGGACTTTGAAGGTGAAGTGCACATCACGAGCAGAAAAGGCGATGCGGGCGACGAAGAGTCGTTTCACGTAGATTTGAAAGCGGGCGAAACGGTGGAAATAAAAGCGGATACCTGGGGCTGGACTTCTGACTTCGTCACAGAGGCCTCCGCATCCAACACGTATGTAACTGTGCATTTTGTCAATATTCCTCAAGGCGATGCGTCTGCGTGAATCAAGCAAAACGCCCGACAGATATTTCTGTCGGGCGTTTTGCTGTTTTTCTCACCCCGTTTGCGGGGATTTTTTATTTTTTCCGTTTTTGAACGTTGCCCTTTCCCTCGATTTCGGCAACTGTCGTCACGTGCTTGTGCTCAATGGGGCGCCATTCTACGTGACTGAAAAGCGCGGCAAGAGAAATGGGAATATAGGTCATCATAAAGATGGGGAATGAAAAAAGATACACCACGGCGCGCCACTTTTTACAATGGATGCTGTGCCATTCCGTTGCCAGCGTTATCGCCCCCACCACCAGCAGCAACGCATAAGCAAAGGTAAAAAAGGAGGCGATACACCCCAAAAGGGGGCCGGAAAACCAGCCGTAGAGGATCAGATGCGCCACATAAAGGCCGGTGAGCGTGACCAACTGAATGAGAGAGAGCAAAAAGGCCGGCAGGATACTGAGCAACAGGTCGATGCAGGGCCATCGCAGGCGTAGTGCGCCCTGTAAGAGTTTGCCGCCGTAATGGTAGCATACCTGGAAGAAGCCCTTGGCCCAGCGTTTTCTTTGCCAGTAGGATTGGCGGAAGGTTTCAGGCTGCTCGTCAAACAGCTCCGCGCCGTGGCAATAGCCCACCCGCTCTCCGTGGAGGACACTGTCAACGGTGAATTCGATATCCTCCGTCAGCAGAAAGTGCGCCCAGCCGCCGTTCCGTTCAATGATCTCCGCATCCACCAGGAACCCCGTGCCGGAAATGGCGGCGCTGGCCCCCAGCAGCGCCCGGGGATTGTTCAGATGGCGGGATTCCCGCAGAAACCACAGCCCGTAGCCCGCGCTGATCCAGTTGGTGCCGTAGTTTTTGGAATTGCGATAGCAGGTGAGGATCCGGTTTCCCGCCACGTGTGCCTTGTCCATTTCCGTGATGAATTGCGGGCGTAGGACGTTGTCGGCGTCAAAAAAGAGATAGGCGCTGTAGGCGCGAAAGCCCTCGGTGCGCTGAATGTGCGAAAGCAGAAATTGCAGCGCGTGTCCCTTTCCGCGAGGGCCGTCGCCATCCCGCTCCAGCACCGTTGCACCGTGCTGCCGTGCCACGGCGGCGGTGCTGTCGGTGCAATGATCCGCCACTACGAATACCCGAAAGCGCTCCTGCGGATAGTCCTGTGCCGCAAGGCTCTTCAAAAGCTCCGGCAGCACCGCCTCCTCGTTGCGGGCGGCGATCAGTACCGCATAACGGCTGGTCTGATCAGTAGGCGGATAGCGTCTGGGGCGCTTGATCAACGATACGAATATATACACGAATTGATAGGCGTACAGCACGGCCAGCAGAATACCGACGCCGAGGCTGAAGCCGAATCCGAAGCGCTCCACGGTGGTGAGCTTATGACCGTGGAGCAAAAAATCTCTTAAAAGCTCAAAAAACACGTTTTTTTCCTCAATTCTCTGGGTGGGCTTGGGTTACGCGCCTGCCGCCTGTAAGGCGGGCGACGAGCAGCACCAGCAAAAAGGGGCCGAAGGCCTGGATCACCCACATCAAAAGGGTGAAGAGCGGACGGGGCAGTCGATACAGAAGCGAGATGGGTGTGCCGGGAAAATCTCTTGAGAGAAACATCAGATTAGCGATCTCGGTGCCGGTGACAAGGTCGTAGACATGGTTCACAAGCAACGCCGCCGCGGCGGTGATGGAAATGGGGAGCGCAGCCAGAGGAAGGTCCGCTGTTTTGATGCGATAAAGACCGCTCAAATGAAGGGCAAGTCCCATATACACCATGGCCCCGTGCAGAAGAAAGCTATATAGAGAGAGGAAATGCAGCGCGGGGTAGCTTGGCAGGGACGTGGCGGGCACCAGTAAAAATACAATGCCTCCCACAAGACCGCCCGTAGCAAGGAAAATATCGCCGCAGAGGCGGAGGCGTCCGCGCCCTGCACCGCTGAAGAGCCCTGCCGCCAGCGTGATGCTGCAAAAATACAGCGGCACGAATTCGTTGGGGTTTCGGGTGCCGATGCGCAAGAGGGCAAAAAGGATCTTGCCCACCTCCAGCAAAAGCAGAAAAAGCGTAAGATATAAAAAGATGCGGCGGAGCTTTTTTTCTGTAAACAGGCGGGTGACCCGGAGTGCCGCTGCCATCACCAGCAGCGTGCCAAGCAGCAGCAGCCCGTGGGCGGCGGTGAAAAGCCCTGCCGGCGGCAGCGTATTGGGCAGCGCAAAAAACAAAGCACGTTTCCCTCCCTTCGGATGATGTAGAAACGTGCAAAGCACCGCCGGGGAAAGCGTGCCGCAGCGTAGCGGCGAGATCCTCGGCGGTGTCGGTATGTGTATGTGTTATTTCTTTGCGCTGAAAAAGAGAAGTGCAACGGCGGTGCTCCAACGCAGCCCCCCGGCAATGACGGCAGCCACGGCAAAGCCCCAGACGTCAAAAAGAAGGGTGGCGGGGATGCCGAGGCCGATGAAGCAGAGGGCGAAAAGACCGTTGGTGTAGATCTGATAGCGCTTTTTGCCGAAGCGCACCAGCAGCGCGGTCAGAACGGTGGTGGTGAAGTACAGCACCTCGGAAAGGCTTCCGAGAATCAGATAGGGGGCAACGGCCGCGCGCTCCGCGGGATACAGCAGCAGGAGCGCCAAATACCCGCCCAGCGCCGCAGCGCCCGTGCAAAGCAGAATGACACAGAGGCTGACGGGAACGAGCCACCCCAGCGTCCGACGGCGCAGCCCGCCCTCGTAGCGGGCGAGATGGCCAAGCAAAACGCCGGAAAGGGGCGTAGAGACCAGGGACATGGTCTTGCCCACCAAGGTGGAGAGATAATAGACCGTAACGGCGGCAGGGCCCACCAGCAGCTTCAGCATCAGTCGGTCGGCGTTGAGAATGAGGTTGCCCACGCCCTCGGAAAGACAAAGCAGCAGTAGCGCCCGCAGGGTGCTTTTTTCAAGATGCACGGCGGATGCTCCACCGCCCCGCAGCTCCTTTTCTGTGAGGTATGCCATCAGCACGCCCGCAAGCTCGCCCGTGAGGATGGCAAGGGGCCAGATGCCGGTGCGGCAAAAGAGCAGTGCGCCCAGCACGTAGCCAACGCCGATGGTAAAGTAATAGAGAAAATAGCGGCGGTAGCAGAGCGTGATCTTATAGATCACGTCGGCGTAATACCGAAAGGCCATGGCCACGAACACCAGATAATAGGTGACGGTGGTGGGGAGATCCATGGAAACGCCACCAAAGCGGCGGATAAGAAGGCAGAAGGGAAGCCCCAGCAGGGAAACGGTCAGCAAAAAGCGGTTGTAGGAGCCCCCCGCGCCTTCTCGCTCCCTTTGGGGTGCGGTGATGCGGGAGAGATTGGCCGCTGTGCCGATGGAGACCGTTCCCACGTTGACGAAGGCCATCAGATATTGCAGCTCACCGTAGCGTACCTCGCCCATCATACGCGCCAGCAGCGGATAAAGCAGCAGCTGCGCCGCCGCTTGCATCAGCACAAGCCCCAGAATACTGTAGGTTGTGTCCCGCAGCTTATCCTTGTTGGCCTTCAGGTGCTCGATCATGCCAGTGCCTCCAGGATCGTGGCTGCCGTTCGAGCAAGCGTCTCGTCGGTGATGCCAAGGGGGAGCGGAATCAGCAGGGTGTCGGTGAGAATGCGACGGGTAACGGGCAGATCACCTACCGGGCGGCAGCTACCGCTTGCGCAAACCGATGCCAGCAGGCTTGCCTCCTCGGCAGAAAGGAAGGGATAGCAGGGAATGCCCCGCTGACGGAGCTTTTCCAGCACCGCCCCTGCATTCACCCCCTCCTTACAGGCGAGGGGAAACGCCAGCGGCGCGGGATGGGTGTTGGGCAGGGCTTCGGGCAAAGCAAGGCGGTTGGCCACGGGCTGCAACGCCTCCCACAGCCGAGCGGTAGCCCTGCGGCGGGCATCTCCCACCTGGGGTAGTGCCGCCAGGCGTGCCGCGTCAAGATCCGCTTGCAGGGGAGTGGGTGCGAGGGAAAGCGTGCTCTCCAAAAGCTCCTGCGCAACGGTAGAAAGTGCATCGTCACGGGTGTAAAGTAGCCCACAGCCGCCCCCGTGGGGTGAGAGGGGCGAAAGGCTGCCGACGCCGAGATCCCCCACGGTGCCGGTCTCGTATCGTGTGCCGTCAAAATCAAAGGCGGCGCCCAGCGCGCGGCCGCTGTCCTCTATGAGCCAAAGCTCGTAATCATTGCAAAAATTCCGCACCGTTTTCAGGTTAAATGGATAACCGAGGGTGTGAGAGAGCATTACCGCCCGGGTGTTGGGAGAGAGCGCCCGATCCAGCTCCTTGGTATCGATATTGTAATGTGGCAGCGTCACGTCCACCAGCACCGGCACGGCGCCAAAGTCTTTGATCGCCGCAATATCGGTGGCATCCAGACCCACGGTAATGATCTCATCACCTTGGCGCAGCGACCTCTCCCCCAAAATCGGTGAGGCGAGCGTGAGAAGTGTCAGCCGCACAGCGTCGGCGTGGCTTGCCGTTTTGTGCGCGTGGGCGACGCGCAGGTGGCGCGTCAACGCCTCCTCCAGCCGCTCACTTGCTTCCGCCTCGGTCGCCTTGGTCGCGTCAACAGAAGGGGGGAGTGTGGAAAAACACATACCGTTATGGCACTTTTTCGCACTTTCTTGCACTTTTTCATAGGCTTCCTTCAGCAGAAGAAGGGAAGTGTCGTTATTGGATGTGGCTTGGTTGTTATCATACATGAGAGTCCCTCCGCAGCATGCCGTGTCCACACAGCATATTTTCCCTCTTTTTTGCGGTTCCATACGCGGTGTGAGCGGCTTCCAAATTCTGTCAAGATTATAGCATATTTTTCATCAAAAAGCAAGTCTTCCCCTGTTTTTTGTACCCCACGGCAGTATGCGGTGGCGCATAAGGCCGATCCGGGGGCGGGATTCTTGACATTTGGCCCTCCATATGGTATAATCCTTGCAGTCCAATAGATGCAAAAAGCCTTGAAACGATGGAGGTGGCGCATGACAAATCAAGAAATACAGCGCCTGTTGGAGGCGCAGCGCGCTTATTACAGAGCCGGTACGACATTGCCCGTCAGCTTTCGGGTGGCACAGCTGAAAAAGCTGTACGCAGCAATCGAAAAATATCAGGAAGAAATCAGCGCAGCGCTGAAAGAAGACCTTGGAAAAAGCCGCTTTGAAGGCTTTATGTGCGAATCGGGCATGGCGTTGTCCGAGATCTCCTATATGATCGGGCACGTGAGGAAATGGGCGCGAAAAAAGCGGGTGTCAACACCCCTTGCCCAGTTTCCTGCCCGAAGCTACAGGCAGCCCGTGCCCTATGGCAACGTGCTGATCATGAGCCCGTGGAATTACCCACTCCTTTTGACCTTCGACCCGCTGGCCAATGCCATTGCCGCGGGTAATACGGCTATTGTAAAGCCCAGCGCCTATGCGCCTGCCACCGGTCGGGTGGTTGAAAAAATCATCAAGGAATGCTTTACGCCCGAATACGTGGCGGTGGTCACGGGTGGGCGCGCCGAGAACGCAGCACTGCTTGACCAGAAATTTGATTTCGTATTTTTCACAGGTAGCCAGGCGGTAGGAAAGGAAGTGCTGCGGCATACGGCGGAGCATCTGACCCCCGTAGTTCTGGAGCTGGGGGGCAAGAGCCCCTGCATCGTGGATGCCAGTGCCAATATCCAATTAGCCGCCAAACGGGTCGTATTTGGCAAGTATCTCAACTGCGGCCAGACCTGCGTGGCACCCGATTATGTTCTCTGCGAGGGCTCGGTGAAGGAGGCCTTTGTGGCGGCCGTGAGGGAGGCGATCAGAAGGCAGTACGGAGAGGCGCCGCTGGCCAATGCGGATTACGGCAAGATCATCAACCAAAAGCACTTTGCCCGCCTTTGCGGCCTTATCGATGCGAAAAAGGTGGTGGCAGGCGGTGAGGTCGACGCCGATACCTGCAGGATCGCGCCCACGGTGATGGATAACGTGACCTTCGAGGATGCGGTGATGGGGGAGGAGATCTTCGGCCCCGTTCTGCCCGTTTTGACCTTTGAGAATTTCGATGCGGTAGTGGACGTGCTCAAGACGAGAGACAAGCCCCTGGCGCTCTATCTTTTTACCGAAAACAAAAAGCGCGTCAGGCGCGTCACCACTGAGTTATCCTATGGCGGCGGCTGTATCAACGACGTGATCATTCACCTGGCCACCAGCGCCATGGGCTTTGGCGGCGTTGGCGAAAGCGGCATGGGCAGCTACCACGGCAAGGCAGGCTTTGACGCCTTCACCCACTATAAATCTATTGTGGATAAAAAAACCTGGCTGGATCTGCCTATGCGCTATCAGCCCTACAGGAGCAAATTTTATGAGAAGTTGTTGCATATTTTCTTGCGATAAGTGATGGGAATACGAGGAAAAACTTGCGGTGCTGATTGTGGGGATTAAGGCGGAGAAGGAAAGAGGAACGCAGGCAGCGAGTGCGTAACGAAAGAGGGGCTGCGTCATTTGATGCAGAAGGCGTGATCCCGGCACGATAGGCGTATTCCATACGTTGAATGCGAGAGCGCACCTAAAAAACGCGCATTAAAATCGAAATTCGTAAGGATTTCTACCTTAAAAACCGCTTTGCCATCGTTTGGGATAGCAAAGCGGCTTTTGTTATGGACATTTCGTGTGCTTTTGTTCTGCGTGAATGAAGCAGCCCCTTGACGCTTTTGTAAATAAAATAAGCAGCGTATGGGCCGCGAGACATAAAATATTACGACGTTGAAGTCATAGCAAGCATTTCGCATGCCATAATATTACATAATTCTGCGTCAAGTGAATCATTGAACATTTGGAGAAATATCGCGTGGATGATCTCTGCAATCTCTTGATTTGTCATATCATTGCGTATGCGAGAAAAAATCATCTCGATTTCGGGATCGTATTCGTCATCGGGGCAACCGGCCCTTAAAAGCCACTCGGGATCGTGCTTATCTACAACGGCTTTGATGATGTCTTTAGTCATGCTTTGGGTCTCCTTAAAATGTGTGTTAGGTGAATGTCTTCATGTCTTGTTAGTTGCCGTATCTTTTCATTTCTTATTGAATGTCTTGGCTTTCGAAAAAGATTTGTCATTAACAAAGGATAAAACGGCTTGGATTTTCACCCAAACCGACTCAAGCCTTGCTTTCCGAAAGCTTGCGGACGAATTCGGTGATCTCGTTACCGATGCGCGTCAGCTCCTCCAGGAATTCCTTGGCGGTCATGCGGGAGATGCCCTCGTGGACTGCGGAGAATTGCAGAAGCTTGTCGTTTGTCACCGTGCGAATGCTGTAATCGGGGCCAAGCTCATGCATCATGCGCTCGATATACGCATCAGCAGTCTGATCGGCCTTGGTATATACGATTTTATAGCCGTCGTGCTTAAGCTCCGAGCCCTCGCCATCCTTCACGAGATATGCGTCAAACACCAGCACCAGCTCTGTCTTGGTATAGGAAACGTAGCTGCTGAGCAGATCCATCAGCTCCTCTCTGGCCTTTTCCAGACTGAACTGAGCGGTCTCCTTCAAGTGATCGTCGGTATAGATCAGGTTGTAGCCGTCAACGATCACCATGTTTCTCTTCGGGCGTGCCGTCTTTTGCTTGTGGGGCTTTCCTTGCCCGTCTCCGGAGATCACCTTGGGGTCGCTATATTGCTTGCGCTTGATGGGGCCGAATAGGCGGAGCATGATGGTCTCCAGCTCCTCGTCGCTGATGTGATAGTTTCGCGCCAGGGTGGTTGCCTTCGGCATGATGGTCGCGCTTGCGGAGGCATCCTTGAGGTCGACCTCCAGATGCTTGTAGCTGTCAACCTCGCTCCAATGCACGGTAAAGCCTGCGCCGTGGGCGCAAAATACGGAATGGGGCGGGTTGTCAAGGTCGCCCTCGGGATCGTATCCCGTTTGGGCGACGATGTCCTCCTGATCGTGACAGGGCTCGTATCCATCCGAGGTGCAAAAGAGCCGCCCCTCGCCTCGGGTATATGCAATGACCTCCTTGGTGTAATCAAACAGCGTAGATACCGGTGCTCTGCCGCATATGGCGGTGCGCTCCGTGTCCGAGCCCTCCAGCTCGAAATCCGCGAAGCGCGCCTGCAGGTCGGACATGGCTCTCCCCACCGAGGCGGTTGGGATCTCCAGTCTGAAGTGGTAGTAGGGCTCCAGCAGCGTGCATCCCGCCTTCATCAGCCCGTGCCGTACCGCCCGGTAGGTGGCCTCACGGAAGTCGCCGCCCTCGGTGTGCTTCAAATGCGCCTTGCCCGCTACCAGCGTGATCTTGGTATCCGTCAGCAGAGCGCCCGTCAGCGTGCCGCGATGGTCCTTTTCGTACAGATGCGTGAGGATCAGCCTTTGCCAATTCAGATCCAGGGTGTTTTCGGGCAGACGTACGTCAAAGATCACTCCCGTGCCCTTGGGCTGCGGCTCGATCAGCAGCTGTACCTCTGCATAATGGCGCAGCGGCTCAAAGTGCCCGACGCCGATCGCCCTTCCCGCCGCCTTTTCTTTATAGAGTATTTTTCCTGCGCCAAGGGTGCAATCAATGGAGAATCTATCGTGGATCAGCCGTTTGATCAGCTCGGTCTGTACCTCACCCATGAGTCGTGCCTCAATTTGCGAAAGCTCCTCGTTCCACATCAGATGGAGGGAGGGCTCTTCCTCCTCCAGCTCCTTCAGCTTCGGGAAGTAGACCCGCGTATCGCATTCGGGAGGTAGATGAATGGCATAGGAGAGCACGGGCTCCAGCAGCGGCTTTTGCGTGTCCTGCTCAAGGCCGAGGCCCTGGCCGACGTAAGAGGCGGAAAGGCCGATCACCGCGCAGATCTCTCCGGCAGCAGCCGTATCGATCTGCTCAAATTTATCACCGGAGTAGAGCCTGATCTGGCTGATCTTTTCCGTGATGCGCGTCCCCTCCGGAGAAAGGTAGCTGATCTCATCCCGCGCGGATAAGGTGCCACCGGTGATCTTCATATAGGTCAGTCGCGACGTTCCTGTGCGCGATATTTTATAGACCCTTGCGCCAAAGCCCTCCTGGTCATAGATGGGGGAGAGGGTATATTTGTCCAGCGTATCCAGTAAATACTCTATGCCTTGCATCCGCAGGGCGGAGCCAAAGAGGCAAGGGAACAGCTTGCGGTGGCTGATCAGATCAGCGATATCGCCGTCGTCAACGCCCTCACCCGCAAGAAAGCTGTCCATAAAATCCTCGTGCACAAAGGCGAGCTTTTCCTCCAGCTCCTCGCGCTGCTCCGCCTCCAAAAAGCCGACGCACAACGGGGACAGAACGGCCGCAAGCTCTTTTCCGAGCTCCTCCTTCCGTTTGATGGAGAGGTCGCATTTATTCACAAAAAGAAAGGTCGGCACGCCGTAATGCTCCAGCAGCTGCCAAAGCGTTCGCGTATGATTCTGTATTCCCTCCGAGGCGCTGATTACAAGCACGGCGTAGTCAAGAAGCGCCAGCGTGCGTTCGGTCTCTGCGGAAAAATCCACGTGGCCGGGCGTATCCAGGAGGATGAAGTCGCAATTCTCACTTGAAAATCTGGCCTGCTTGGAAAAAATGGTGATGCCGCGCTCACGTTCGATAGCATTGGTGTCAAGATAGGTGTTTTTATGATCTACCCGCCCCAGGGTGCGGATCCTGCCCGAAACGTAGAGCAGCGCCTCGCTGAGGGTGGTTTTGCCCGCATCCACGTGAGCGAGAATACCAATGGTTATTTTCTTTTTCAAAGCGCGCCCTCCTTTCCATCAAAGCCTTTGATGATTATATCACATTTCCGGCGGTTTTTCAATATCGTATCGGATATATCTTCGAATATGTCTTCCGCCTCGGAGCGCGACTCGCGATGGAGGTACAATCGGACGCAACCGAATAATGAGTCAGGCATCGGTGAAATTACCGATGCCCAAATTACATAAATATCGTGGAAAGCCGCAAATATAGTTGAAATATTCATAATAGTATGATATAATTATTTTATAAAAATACGTTCCACATAAGGTTGTGGGAAATTAATCTATCTAAGAACGACGATGCGCCCATAGCTTTGGATAAGTTATGGGCGCATTTCGTTTATTCAAGAAAGTATCAAAAATATTTGGAAAATTATGTGACATTCTTTTTCAAAACCGTAGTATATAGGTGAGGCACACAAAGGAAGGTGATGATATGGACGATAGTAAGATAATTGAATTGTTCTACGAGCGCTCGGAACAAGCAATCGTTGAGCTATCGAAAAAGTATGGAGATACTTGTCATAAAATCGCCGTCAATATTCTGAAAAACGATCCCGATGCCGAGGAATGTGTCAACGATACCTACTTAGGGGCTTGGAACTCTATACCGCCTCAAAATCCTAATCCTCTACTTACCTATATTTGTCGCATTGTTCGGAACATATCTATCAAGCGTTATCATCAAAACACCGCAAAGAAGCGAAACAGCTACTACGACGTGGCTCTTGACGAGCTTGAAAACTGTTTGCCCTCTGCCACAAACGTGCAGGACGAGGTTAACGCCAAAGAGCTTACCGAGTTATTCGATGATTTCCTTGACGGCTTGGATAAAACCAATCGCATTATGTTCGTAAGGCGTTATTGGTTTTCAGATTCCATTTCAGATATTGCGGCAATGTTCAAAATGAACAACCACGCTGTAACTGTCCGTCTTTCTCGCACAAGAGAAAAGCTCAGGCAGTACCTAATTGAAAAAGGAGTCACAATATGAAAAGAGAAAAAATTTCTGAAGCTATGGGAAATATTAGTTCCCGACACATCAAAGAAGCGGCAGAGTTTAAGGCAGACGAAAAACCTCACCGAAACAAGAACGCTTGGATGAAGTGGGTGTCAATTGCTGCTTGCTTTTGCTTGATAATTACGGGCGTATTTGCTGCCTTTCAAATGGGATTGTTTGATAACAACGAGTTGGGTGATTATGATCCCGAAATTATACCCGGTAATGACGGTAACACAAATCCCGATATTGACGACAATGAATATAACAACATATTCAGTATCGCCAATGGTTCGCTTTACTTGGAAATCTATGATGCTTATACAATCCCAAATGAAGCAGACGTCATTACGATTTATCTGAGTGAATGTAAAGGAAATAACGAAGTATTCTTCCGTTCATCGAATAAAATTGCTGATCAAGTTATCCGACGTATCGAATCCACGGACGGCAAGCAAGTAGCAACTAATAATAACGGTATATTTACACTCGATTTATTTGAAGATCAAGATTTTGTTGCACTTAACCTATACTTTGATGCCGGAACGTTCCAAAAAAGTGTAGAAATTAACGGCGGCACGGGTGGAAACGAGAATGTTGACTACGATCCTAACGCCCCCGTAGATGAAGATGTATATGATGACCACGCTTCCTCTACTACTGCAATCCCTGCAACCGTATATTTTGAATGTTCTGCAATACTTCCCGATCGTGGATACGATGAAATACACTTCTCTCGTGTTTTGTCTGCGATTTCCAATGAGCCTAAAGTGAACATTTTTGGAACTACCGACAACCTCGAAGAAGCTATAAACGCAGTAGGATTGCAAGCACTAATTTTGTTTGAAGAATATACCCCCACAAACATTAGCTATAAAAAAACAAACGAAAATGCACTTGTGACATATCAATATGGCGCAAACGCTACCGTTACTGTGCGCATCTATGAGTATTACAACATTGACTATACGCTTGAAACCTTTGTGTATTCAACCAATGTAATTGATTATGATCTGTACCCATGGGCTACCGAAACAGCAAGAGAAAAAGACGGACTTCCGTACAGCCTCCACGTTTGCTACAAGAATGATGATGAGTGGAAATCCGAAATAGCCGTGCTCAATTACACAGGAGATGGTAACAACATCTTTTTCGTGGTTCAATTCGATCTTTCGGGTGAAAACATAGAGCAAGATGTTAAGCTCCTTTTGGAACAGATGACATTCGTTAAATAATAAAAAAGAACAGGAGGTTGTTTATGAGAAAAATTGTATTAAGAATTGTATCGGCAATATGTATGGTGTTGCTCTGTTTTTCTATGGCTTCCTGTTCTTCGTACAAAGTTGAGGAAGGATATTATTATTTTAGCAGAGTGCCCTCAATGTTTCTTGGAATAAGAACCAATCAAACAGAATATCCGTTAGATGATGTTTCTTTAGAAATCGCTTATGGATGGGCAGAAGGATACCTTGATGAAACAGGACACGAGGGATATGAACCTTACTCTGTATTGATAGTTGCTTACGATTGGACTTTGAACGGAGAGTTGCCATATCGCGAGCCTACCGAAAATTATGATGCTTATTTTTCTACGGATAGCCTCTGCGTATTAAAAGAGATTAAAGAAGATTTTTCTAACGACAAATACGTAGTGACAACAAGCGGTTCTTTGGGAGCAAAGGTTGAGTATAACACAAAGGAAACTTTCCGCATACCCGAAGAACTCTTTGAGAATTTAACAAGCAGCCGAAGCTCGATTTACTTTGAGATTGTTTTGATAGGCTACTCCGAAAGCGATAACACCTATTTAGCTACTTATACTGACGAAATAACAATTAATTTTGAGGTTGACGATAACAATACTGTTAAAATTATAGATTAGGAGGTTAACACAATGAAGAAAATAATAGCTTTCACTTTAGCCGTGGTAGCACTTCTGTGTTGCCTTGTCGGATGCAACCAAGATGATATTGACGATTTTAGCCAACCGCTATCCAACCTTGAATTCTGGATAGCTGAAAATGTTGATGATGTGGATTTTTCAAAATATCAAATCAAATATGGTATGATGGGTGGAACTGAATATTACGGAACGGGATATGTACCTACAATAGATGAAAACGGTCAGCAAGTTGATCCCGAACATTGCGTTCTCTTTACGGTTACTTCCTATCCCGATTATTCGAGCA
>JAFTQT010000079.1 GCA_017462615.1 Clostridia bacterium
AAAGAGGTTGGTATCCTGCAGCACGATGCCAAGGGAACGGCGCAGGTCGGATTTTTTGATCTTGTTGATATTGATGCCGTCGTAGCGGATCTTGCCGTCGGCAATATCGTAAAAGCGATTGATCAAATTGGTGATGGTGGTCTTTCCGGCACCCGTGGCGCCCACAAAGGCCACCTTCTGACCGGGCTCGGCATACACCGTCACGTCGTGGAGAACCGGCTTGCCCTCCTCGTAGGCGAAATCCACCTCCGTAAGACGCACGTCACCGCGCAGAGGCGTGTAGGTCACGGTGCCCTCAGCCTGGTGAGGATGCCGCCACGCCCACATACCGGTGCGCTCGGCGGTCTCCGTGAGATTGCCGTTTTCATCCAGCTTGGCGTTGACCAGGGTCACGTATCCCTCGTCGGCCTCCGGCGCCTCGTCCATCATCTCAAACAGGCGCGCGCCGCCGGCCATACCCATAACCACCGCATTGATCTGCTGGGAGGCCTGGTTCACATTGCCGGTAAACTGCTTGGCCATATTGAGAAAGGGCACCACGATGCTGATACCGAAGACGGGGAACGCACCGATGGACACGTTGGGCACCTTCAGCAGCAGGAAAATGCCACCGGCCACCGCCATGATCACGTAAAGGATATTGCCGATATTACCAATGATCGGCCCCAGGGTGTTGGCATAGGCGTGCGCCTTGGCGCTATCCTCAAACAGCGCCTGGTTGATGGCCTTGAATTCCTCTGCCACCTTCTCCTCGTGATTGAAGACCTTGATGACCTTCTGACCGTTCATCATCTCCTGCACGAATCCCTCGGTCTTGCCCATGGCCCGCTGCTGACGAACGAAATATTTGGCCGAGCCGCCACCGATCTTTTTGGAGGCAAACACCATTGCCGCCACGCCGCAAAGCAGCACCAGCGTCATCCAGACGCTGAAATAAAGCATGAGGAAGAGCACGGAGGTCAGCACCACCATGCATTGCAAAAGCGAGGGGAGCGACTGAGAGACCAGCTCACGCAGCGCATCGATATCGTTGGTATAGCGGGACATGATATCGCCGTGCTTCTGGGTATCAAAATAGCGAATAGGGAGATTTTGCATCTTATCAAACATCTCTCTGCGGAATTTGCACAAAAAGCCCTGGGTGATGATGGCCATCAGCTGCGTCTGCAAAATGATGGCAACGAGAGAGATCACGTAAAAGACGAGGAGCAGCATCACCTGGGGCAGGATCTCGCCTGCGGCCTCACTCCAGGGCGTACTCGCCGCCTGGAAGCGCTCGATATCCGCAATGATCTGCTGCATGAAGATAGAGGGGATCGCTGCCGTTGCGGCAGAAATGAGAATACAAACGATGGTCAACGGCAACAGCACCGGGAAGCTCCCGAACAGCATCCGGATCACACGCAGCAGCACCCGGGGATTCGCCTTGGGACGGGGAGGCATTTGCTTTTTACTCATTGTCGCCACCTCCCTTGGTTTGCTGCTCGTATATCTCGCGGTAAATGTCAGAGGACTGCATCAGCTCCTCGTGACGGCCCATGGCGCTGACGGCTCCGTTCTCCATCACCAGGATGAGGTCGGCGTGCTCCACGGAGGCTACGCGCTGGGCAATGATGATCTTGGTGGTTTCCGGAATATAAGTGGCAAAGCCGGCACGGATGCAGGCATCCGTTTTGGTATCCACCGCGCTGGTAGAATCGTCGAGGATCAGGATCTTCGGCTTTTTCAGCAGTGCTCTGGCAATGCAAAGGCGTTGCTTCTGGCCGCCGGACACGTTGGTGCCGCCCTGCTCAATGTAGGTGTCGTACCCATCGGGGAAGCTCATGACAAATTCATCAGCGGAGGCGAGGCGGCAGGCCTCGCGGATCTCCTCGTCGGTAGCATTTTCATTGCCCCAACGGAGATTCTCCTTGATGGTGCCGGAAAAGAGCAGATTCTTCTGCAGCACCATGGCCACCGCATCACGCAGCGTTTTCAGATCATAGCGACGCACGTCCACGCCACCCACGCGCACGGCACCCTCGGTAACGTCGTAAAGACGGGGGATCAGCTGCACCAGCGAGGTCTTGCCCGAGCCGGTGCCGCCGATGATGCCCACGGTCATGCCGGAGCGAATGTGCAGATCCACGCCGGAAAGCGCGTAGCGCTTAGCCTTGGAGGAATATTTGAAGTTCACGCCGTCAAAATCAATGGAACCATCCGCCACGACGGTCACCGGATCCTCCGGATTGCCAAGGGCGGGAGTCTCGTCCAGCACCTCGCAGATACGCTTCATGGACTCGGCGGACATGGTGAGGATCACGTAGATCATAGAAAGCATCATCAGGGACATCAGCACCTGCATGCCGTAGGTGAGCATGGCGGAGATCTGTCCCACATCCACGCCGTATTCGCCGTTGATGGCCATGCGGGAGCCCACGATCAACACGAAGATCATGTTGAAGTACATGCAGAACTGCATGATGGGGCGGTTCCAGGCCACGATACGCTCGGCACGGGTAAAATCGTCCCGGATATTCTCCGCGGCAGCACCGAATTTTTCCTTTTCGTAGTCCTCACGGGAGAAGCCCTTGACCACGCGCATGCCGCGCACGTTCTCCTCAATGGACTCGTTGAGACGGTCGTACTTGCGGAATACACTGCGGAAGGCGGGCAGCGCCTTCTGGCCTACCGTCCAGAGGCCAAAGCCAAGCACGGGGATCACCACCACGAAGGTGAGGGCAAGGGGGCCACCCATCACGAAGGCCATGACAACGGAAAAGATCAGCATCAGAGGGCTGCGGATGGCGGTGCGGATGATCATCATGTAGGACATCTGCACGTTCTGCACGTCGGTGGTCATACGGGTAACCAGAGACGAGGTGGAAAATTTATCGATGTTCTCAAAAGAATAAGCGCCGATGCGGTCAAAAAGATCGTTGCGTACGTTTCGTGCAAAGCCGGCAGAGGCCTTCGCACAGGCCGAGGCAGCAACGCCACCGCAGACAAGAGACACACAGGCCATCAGCGCCAGCAGCACACCGGTGCGGATCACCTCGGCAAGCTCCGCGCCTGCCTTGATCTTATTCACCAGCGCGGCGGTGATAAATGGGATCAAGGTTTCGATGATGGACTCGCCAATGATAAAGACCAGCGTGATGATGGTGGGCTTTTTGAATTCGCGCACGCATTTCAGCAATCGCTTGAACATAGTTCCTCCTTCTTCAAAAATAATTTAATACTAAACTAATTGAACCCTAATATTTTACCATTTTTTATAGGAAAAGTCAAGGGGAAGAATGTAAACAAATCGAAAAAAGTAGCCGGATCCGTGCCAAAGCACCCGACTACTTTTTTATAGTTTATGCAGCGATCATTCCCGCACCACGCTGATGTGGGTAGTACCGTAGTAACGAAGCAGCGCCACCGCTGCGGCATCCACCCGCTCGCCGCTCATCAGCACCGGCACGGCAGGAGGGCACGCCACGGTAGGAGCGGCAGAAATGCGCCCCATTGCCGCCTCCAGGGAGACGCGCTCTGCGGGGGCAAGCACGGCTTCTCGCAGCGAAAGCGCCCGCTGGGGCACGGAGGGAGACGGCGGCACAACGGCACAGCGCGCTCCCACAGGCAATGCCTCCACCGCTCGCAGCAAACAGCCAAGCTCTGCCTCGG
>JAFTQT010000080.1 GCA_017462615.1 Clostridia bacterium
ACCGTCCATATACTTGGTGGTGGAGTGGGTGACGATATCACACCCCCACTCAAAGGGGCGGCAGTTGACGGGGGTGGCAAAGGTATTGTCGATGATCAGCGGCACGCCATGGGCGTGAGCCACCTTGGCAAACTTCTCAATATCCAGCACCGTCAGGGCGGGGTTTGCAATGGTTTCGCCGAACATGGCCTTGGTATTGGGACGGAAGGCGGCATTCAGCTCCTCTTCGCTTGCGTCAGGAGAAACGAAGGTGAAATCAATGCCCATGCGCTTCATGGTCACGGAAAACAGGTTAAAGGTGCCGCCGTAAATGGAGGAGGAGGCTACCACGTGATCACCTGCGGAGGCAATATTGAACACGGCAAAGAAGTTGGCCGCCTGGCCGGAGCAGGTCAGCATAGCGGCGGTGCCGCCCTCCATCTCGCAGATCTTGGCAGCGACGCTGTCGTTGGTGGGATTCTGCAGACGGGTGTAGAAGTAGCCGCTGGCCTCCAGGTCAAACAGCTTGCCCATATCGGAGCTGGTAGCATACTTGAAGGTCGTGCTCTGGATGATCGGGATCTGGCGGGGCTCACCGTTGCCGGGAGTGTAGCCGCCCTGCACGCATTTGGTTTCCATTTTATAGTTGGACATAAAAGCACCTCTTTTTCATGAGAATTAAATACTTTTTAAGTATAACACAGTTTTGACCGTTTGACAAGAGGGAGAACCAAAAAAAGCGCAAAATCAGCCGCCATTCAGTTCCCGGTATTTGGCAGGAGAAACGCCCGTGATCCGCAGAAAATTGCGGTAAAAGGTGGCGCTGTCCTCATACCCCACCTCGGCGCCGATGGCGGCAAGGGAGCGCTCCGGGTGGGTGCGGATCAGCATCTGCGCCTCCTCGATGCGCTTGGTGGCCACGTATTGCCGCAGGGGCATGCCCGCAAAGCGGGGAAACACCATACAAAAGGAGGAGCGCGAAAGCCCGAAGCGCAGCGCCACCGACTCCAAGGTCAGCGGCTCGCGATAATGGGCATCCACATAGGCAATGCATTGCTGCAGCGTGTTATTGTAGCTCATCAGACGGTCAAGCCCCTCAGCGTTTTGCGGCTGACTGTAATAGCTTTGGGCAAGGAGATAGAGTATGGCCTCCGTGATACCGGGAGCGGCGGAAAGCTCTCTCGGGCAGTCACTACTCTGCTGGCGAATGAGCGCATCCAGCAAAGCACGAATGCTTCGGCGCACGCCCTCGTCCAGCACCACACGCAACCGTACGTCAAGCGCGGCTGCCTCTGCCGCCTCGCCTCGCAGACTCCGCATAAAGCGAAAGGCGCCGGAGCCGGCAAAGCCCGGCCAAAAGAGCGCCTCCTCAAAGGCGAGGGAGTAAATTTCCGCATAAGCATTGCCAAAATGCAGACTGTGCACGAAGCCCGGCGGCACAATAAAAGCGTCACCCGCTGAAAGCGTTACGGCTCCCTCTCCCTGACCGTGCAGGATCTCACCGGAAAGCACGAAGCAGACCTGGTAATAATTATGGTAATGGGGCTGATGAGACAGGGTGCTGGCCTTGAGCCGATAAATATGATAATGCCGCATTGCCGCGCCGAAATGCGAAAGCGTAATGAATTCTGTCATAAGTGAGCCTTTCTTGAAAAATCATGAATTGCTATGCGAAACGGAGGGATAAATTGGAGGTTGCCGCGTTGTGCGTCGCGGATGACACCTCATCCACCACTTCGTGTGTCCCATAAAGAACGCGTTGCGTTCTTTTAGAAGAACTCGAAAACGAGTTCTTCAGCCTTCCCCCACTGGGGAAGGCAACGCACGCCGCGCTGTCACATCAAACGCCCCAATAAATCAAAATTTGAGGGATCGATCCCTTATGATCGCACTTTTCTCTCATTATAGCACAAAATCGAGGAAATTGCATTAGTTTGGACGAAATGCAATTAAAAAAAGACCATTTGCAAGACGGGAAACAGCAAAATACGGTATAATGGGGCTAACAAGGAGGATTTTATCATGATCAAACGAGAAATTTTTGAAGAAGCCATTTTCCAAGCCATCGCCAAGGGCTCAACCACCATTGCTCCCGACGTATGCGCCGCCTTCGAGGAGGCCATCGGCAGAGAGAGCCGTCCCGCCGCCCGCGAGGGCTTGCAGAAGACCTATGACAGCATCAAGCTGTCTGCCCAGCTGAAAAACCCCGCTTGCCCCGACACCGGTTGGCCCATCTTTTACTTTAAGGTAGGAAACGAGTGTCAATTGGAGGGCGGCATGATGGCGTTGGAGGAGGCAACCCGCGCCGCCGTGCGCCGTGCCACCGGATCCGGCTTTCTGCGCGCTACCATGAAGCACCCCCTCACGGGCTACGATCCCGGTGACAACGTGGGCAACAACGTACCCAACTTCACCTATCAGTTCGTGCCGGGTAAGGATCTGGAGGTAACCTACGTGGCCAAGGGCGGCGGCAGCGAGTGCTTTGGCGGCACCCGTCACCGCGTGGTCGCCTTCGCCGACGGTATCAAGGGCATTGAAAAAGTCGTCATCGATTCCTTTGTGGAGGCCACCCGCTCCGGCGGCATCTGCCCCCCCAACGTGCTGGGCATCGGCATCGGCGGCACGGCCAATATTGCCGCCAATCTTGCCAAGGAGGCCGCTTGTCTGCGCACCGTAGGCTCTCGCAACCCCGAGCCGCAGTTCCGCAAGATCGAGGAGGATCTCTACACCGCCCTCAACAGTCTGGGCGTGGGCATTATGGGCATCGGCGGCGACACCTCGGTGCTGGGTGTAAACGTGGAATATGCCTACACCCATATCGCAGGCATCTGCGTGGCCATCAGCAGCAACTGCATGGTGGCAAGACGGGGCAGCTTCCGCGTGACGGCCGAGGGCGCCATGGAGGAAATGGACAGCCCCAATTGGTTTGAAGGGAGATAAAGCATGAAAACCTATCATTTGAAAACCCCTCTTTCCCAAGAGGACGTAGAAAAATTGGAAATCGGCGACGTGGTGTATCTCACAGGTGAGGCCTTTACCTGCCGCTCCCGCCTGCACCGCTGGGTACTGGACGAAAATCACCCTCTGCCCGACGCGGGCAAGCAGCGCGATCTGCTGATCCACGTAGGCCCCATCGTGCTCCCCGAGCCGGACGGCAAATGGCGTCTCATCTCCTTTATGCCCACCTCCAGCATCCGCTTTGAAAAGTGGGGCGCGCGGGCAGTGGATGAATGGGGACTGCGCATGATCGTGGGCAAGACTACCATGGGCGAAGAAACCATGGCCATGATGCGCGAGAAAAAGTGCGTGCACGTCAGCCCCCAATGCGTCAGCCCCAATTCCTGGATCCAACATATCGAAATTGAGAAGGTGGATCTTTTCCGTGAGCTTGGCACCATCGAGGCCACCTGGAGCCTGAAGATCGACGAGCTTGGCCCCTTCGTGGTGGATATCGACTGCCGCGGCAACAATCTTTACAAGAACCATGAGGCCGAGGTGGATGCCAACCGTGAAAAGGCATTGGCCGATCTTGGCATTGATGCCGATTTTGAGTACACCAAGCTATATTAAGAGGTAATTATGAAAGAATATAAAATTTTATCCCCCTCGGGGATCGTTGGCTACGGCTTTCCGGAGGAATCCTTCGCGGCGGGTGTCGCCTTAAAGCCCGACCTCATCGCCTGCGACGGTGGCTCCACCGATCCGGGGCCTTACTATCTCGGCAGCGGTATTCCCTTCACCAACGCCACCGCCGTCAAGCGCGATCTGCGCCTGATGCTGAAGGCGGCACGGGAATTGCAGATTCCTCTCGTCATTGGCACAGCAGGAGGCTGCGGTGCCGACGTACACGTTGCCCGCGAGGTAGGCATCATCCACGAGATCGCCAAGGAAGAAAAGCTTTCCTTCAAAATGGCGGTGATCTCCGCCGAATTTGAAAAGCCCGCGCTGCTGGAGCATTTGCGGGCAGGGCGCATTGAAAAATTAGGCCCTGCGCCCGTTGTCACCGAAAAGGACATCACCGACAGCACGCACATCGTGGCACAGATGGGTATCGAGCCCATTATGGCGGCTTTGGATGACGGCGCGGAGGTGGTGATTTGCGGTCGCTGCTACGATCCCGCCGCCTTTGCCGCCCCCGCCATTCGCGCGGGCTACGACAAGGCGCTTTCCCTGCATCTCGGCAAAATTCTGGAGTGCGCCACCATTTGTGCTACCCCCGGCAGCGCCTCGGACTGCATGATGGGCTATCTCGGTGAGGATTATTTTGAGGTGGAGCCCCTCTCCCCCGGTCGCAAATGCACCCCCACCTCGGTTTCCGCTCATACCCTTTACGAAAAGACAGACCCCTACATTCTCCCCGGACCCGGCGGTCACCTCAATCTGCTGAATTGCACCTTTGAGGCCGTCAGCGACCGCCGCGTACGGGTGACGGGCTCTCGCTTCGTGCCCGAGACAGTTCCCACCGTAAAATTGGAAGGCGCACGGGAGGCAGGCTATCGCACCGTGTCCATTTGCGGCAATCGCGATCCGCTGTTTATCGCACAGATCGATACCATCGTGGAAAACGTCAAAAAACGCACCGCCGCCAATCTTTCCGCCAATTTCCCCTTTGAGCTGGATTTTATCATTTACGGCAAAAACGGCGTGATGGGTGCGCTGGAGCCCGCGCCGCAGATCACCTCTCACGAGATCGGCATCGTCATCGACGCGGTGGCCGATACCGCCGAGCATTCCGCCGCCGTCTGCTCCGTGGCACGCTCCACCCTGCTCCATTACGGCTATGAGGGACGTATCGCCACCGCCGGCAACGTGGCATTTCCCTTCTCTCCCTCGGATATCAAGGTGGGGGCAATCTACACCTTCAGCGTGTACGCACTGCTCCGCCACAAAAATCCCCTTTCTCTGTTTCCCATCACCTATGAGGAGGTAAAGGCATGAAGATTGCACTCCGTAACGTTGCCAACGTCATCCGCTCCAAAAACGCAGGACCCTTTGAGCTGACGCTGGATATCCTCTTGAAGGAAAAGGAAATGTTTGATAAAATAAAAGCGGCGGATATCATCAACAAAAAAACCATCGCCGCCCTCTACCGCGTAGCGGAGGAGGACGTGATCTCCATCGTTTACTTCCCCAATGCCAAGGCCATCAAGGCTACCATCGTGCGGCCGCTGGCCTCCGGCGCGCTTGGCGAACGGGACGTGTACGGCGCACAGCAGCACGCGCCGCTGATGGATTTTGTATTTGAGCTTTGAAAGGAGCCGCTATGAGCAAACTGCCTGTTACCATTGACAAGGACTATATTCTCTCGATCCGTCATGAGCTGCATATGTACCCCGAGCTGGCCTTCGATCTTCCGAAGACTACGGCGCTCATCCGCCGCGAGCTGGAGGCGATGGATATCCCTTACACCGAAAAGTACGGCAAAAGCAGTATCGTTGCCTTTCTCAACCCCGATTGCACCGCCCGCTCCGTGGCGCTGCGCGCCGATACCGACGCACTGCCCTTAACTGAAAAGACCGATCTCCCTTACGCCTCCCGCACCCCCGGCAAGATGCACGCCTGCGGTCACGATGCCCACACGGCGATGCTGCTGGGCGCGGCTAAGGCGCTGAAGCCTGTGGAGGACAGTCTTTCCTGCCGCGTGGTGCTGATCTTTCAGGCTTGCG
>JAFTQT010000081.1 GCA_017462615.1 Clostridia bacterium
ACATTGCAAGTAAAAATGGAACACAAGAAAGAGGTGCAGCACGGCAAACATAGCCGGCCTCCCTCTGACGAGGGAGGTGGCGCCGAAGGCGACGGAGGGAGAGATTTCCTCTATTTGAATACCCCGACAAACCCCAATTTATAGGTTCAAATATACACAAAAACAAGGAGTTGAGCCACGTTTTGGTGACTCAGCTCCTTGTTTAGATTCAAAACACCAGCTGCACCAGCAGCATGTAGGTGGCGGTTCCGCCAAGGATGCTGACCAGCGTATTGCGGAACAGGACGTGCAGCACTACCACAAGAGCCGAGGCAATCAGCTCCGGCAGACCGTATGGCGCACTGAGGAGCGAAACGTTCTTGAGGCAAAAGACCACCAGCATGCCCATAGTGGCATAGGGGAGAACACGGCCAAGATAGGTGACGAAGGCGGGGGTCTTTCTTCCTTTCCGGAAGATGAGAAAGGGCAGAAAGCGCAAGCCGGCGGTGATGGCGGAGATTACGGCAATCATCAGTCCAATTTGCAGATTACTCATACCGTTTGCCCTCCTTTTTGCGCAGAAGTGCCAGTGAAAGCGTGATAAGGATCATGGCAAAGATGAGAAATCGCTCACTGCCGAAGACGAGAAGACACAGCACGGAGGCTATCACGCCGATGATGGCGGGCAGATGATCCTTGGTGGAAAGCCATTGCTCCACGAATACCGTAAGGAAAAGGGCGGTGAGGGAAAAATCGATCCCCTCGGTGGAAAAGGGCAGATGCGCCCCCAGAAGTGAGCCGATCACGCTGCCGGAGATCCAGTAGAGATAATTGAGGAGAGATACCAAAAAGTAATACCGTCCCCGGGCTTTTTCGTCTTTTTCCTTCTCCGCACAAACCAAAGAGTATGTTTCATCCGTGAGGGTAAAGGCAAGGAAGGGCTTGCCTCGCACACCTTTATAACGATCCACCATGGAAATGCCGTAAAACAGATGACGGATGTTGACCATCAACGTGGTGAGGGCGGCGGTCAGCAGTCCGGCGCCTCCCGCGATCAGATCAATGGCTACGTATTGCATAGAGCCCGCGTAGATCAGCACGCTCATGGCCAGCGCCCAAGGCACGCCAAGACCGTGGGTGCGCAGCAGCACGCCAAAGCCCATCCCCAGCACAAGATAGCCGGTCAGCACAGGAACGGTGCGCAAAAACGCCCTTTTCAGCTCCTTTTTACTGGGCATTTTCATCCTCTTGCCAGCCGTCGCAGAGGTCAACCCATTCGGTGGCATTTACCGCGTTGGCAAGCTCCTCGGGCGTGAGACGCACGGTAGCGTTGCGGGCGCCGCCTGCGGCGTAAACCACGGGGAAGCGCCGGAGGGAAACGTCCAGATAGACGCGCACGCCACAGGCAACGCCGAAGGGGCAGACGCCGCCGGGCTCATGGCCCACCAGGCGCTCCACGTCTGCAAAGGGAACCATGGTGGCTTTTTTTGCAAATTTTGCCTTATACTTGCTGTTTTTTATCTTGGCGTCGCCCGCGCAAACGATAACGATGGGGCCCTCCTCCAGCAGAAAGGACATGGTTTTGGCAATGTGGGCGGGCTCGCAGCCGAGAACTGCGGCCGCGTGCTCTACGGTGTCGCTTTCCTCGGTGTGAATGACGAGGCGGTCGGCAAGTCCCACCGCCGCAAGATGTGCTTTTGCTTTTTCAACGGACATATCAAATCTCCTTCTGACTCTTAAAAACTTCTCTAAAAATTAGATATAGCCAATAATAGTTCTGCCGAAGTGAAATATTCTTTTTGCATATTTACGTTTTAAAAATTGCGTACATAGTAGGCTTTCTGTAACTTTTCACATCATGATTGATGGGGAATTCCCCTATCCTATTTAGATGAAAATTGACATGAATATTGCCCGAAAATCCTCTTTGAACGCAAAAATGGACACAAAATATTCGGCCAGGATACTTTTTTTGAAGCTCTTGCGACATTGTATTCCAAATGATTGAGACGCTGGATTTATATCGATAGCCCAGCTCTTTTCCCCGCCAAAATAATTCATTACAGCTATACTCGTATTCCGTGAGATCCAGGAAATCTGTGCAGGGATTATCTTTATTACACTCCACATCCACAATAAATTCATCCCCAGCATCGTTGAGCATTTTTTCGGTCTTTTCGATTGCTAAATGGATATCATACTTGAGAGAATTAGACAATCGGGTTTGCTTAGGTTGTGAATTTGGATCAAACAAGGATCTCATAGAATCATTAATACATAATTGCAGAACATGAATTGCCACGGTATTTTTCTCCTAACAATTTATACGCATTTTTCAACGCTGCAATAGAATTTTGGATTGTGCATGAATTCTTTCGGCTTTACTACCGGATTCCGAGTCTAAAATTTAATAAAGTTCGGGTTTTAGCTAATCCCAATAATCCAGCTCGTCGGTGATGCCAATGCTCACGGCCCGGAAGGTGGGGTCAAGCCCCTCGTTTTTCTGCCGTCTGTAGTCCGCCAGTGCCCGATAAGCGTATTTGCCAAGCAAAAAGATCACAGGCATATTGATGAGTGCCATCAATCCCCTTGTGACGTCGGCAATGCCCCAGAGGAGGTCTGCGTTCAGCCCGGCGCCCAGCAGGATCACGCCGGAGGCCAGCAAATAGTACACGTAGCAAAAGCGCTTGCCCGGCAGATGTCCCAGAATGTGGCTGAAGGCCTGATTTACGTAGTAAAGATTGCCAAGCAGCGTGGTGAAGGCAAACAGGATCATGGCCACGGTGATGAAGACGGGGCCGAAGCCGCCCAGCGTCGCCCGCAGGGATTCCTGCACGAAGGGGGCACCGGACAGCGCCTCGGTGGGTTCTACACCGGAGCACATGCACATAAAGGCCGTGGCAGAACAGACGAGAATGGTGTCAATGAACACCGAAAGGGTCTGTACAAGCCCCTGCTTTACCGGATGGCTGATCTCTGCTGCGGCAGAGGCGTTGGGGGCGGAGCCTACGCCCGCCTCGTTGCTGAAGAGGCCCCGCTTGATGCCGTACATGATGCAGGAACCGCCAAAGCCGCCGAAAATGGCGCGCAGATCAAAGGCCTCACGGAAGATGCGGACGAAAACGCCGGGGAGCGTAGGCAGATTGAAAAGCACGATGACAAGTGCCACCAGAATATAAGAAACGCCCATAACGGGTACCAGCACACCGGTAACGCGCAGAATACGCTTGCCGCCGCCGAAGAGGCAGTAGCCGACCAAAATCGCCAGCACGAGGCCAATGATCCAGGGAGTGGTGGTGTCGTAAAAGCCGTAGGTTGAGAAGGTGGATTGCAGATTGTAGGAGCAGAGCATGTTGAAGCCCACACCGTAGGTCAATATGAGCAGCACCGAAAAGGCTATGGCTAGCGGACGGCACTTAAGTGCGGTTTCAATATAATAGGCGGGGCCGCCGTAGCAGCCCTCGGCGCCGCGTTTCTTGTAGATCTGAGAAAGGGTGCTCTCCACAAAGGCGGTGGCACCGCCAAGCAAGGCAATGACCCACATCCAGAAGACGGAGCCAAAGCCACCGAGGCAAAGAGCGGTGGAAACGCCGATGATATTTCCGGTGCCCACACGAGAGGCGGTGGAGACCATCAGCGCGTGGAAGGAGGAAACCCCCTTGTCATCTGCGGGGCGCTCCCGCACCACACGCAGCTGCTCCGGCAGCATACGGAATTGCGCGAAGCGACAGCGGAACGTAAAGTACAGTCCGCCTGCCACCAGCAGGATGATCAGCACGTAGCTGTAAAGGGCGTCGTTAATGTGTGATACGATCGCGTTCAATGATAGGATCCTCCTTGTTTTTGAGTTCGCTATTATTCTCTTGCAAAACGTGCGAAGCATGAAGGCCTCGCGCGGTCAGCAGTCGATGACGGATATAACAGGGTAAGTAGGGAAGGGCGTGAATGAAAAGATAAATGGCGTAGACAAGCAAAACAGAGACGGCATCTGGCAGAAGGGCACCCAGGGGCGCCATGAAAAAGGAATTGAGCTTGAAAAACATATAGTCTGAGCCTATCTTTGAAAAATTCACCAGATTGGCCACAACGGACACGGCCAGCGCAGGCAGGGCGGGAAGCAATAAATCCCATACCGTTTTGGCACTTTTGTAGGAATGATAGCCGGAAATAAGCATCACCAGCGCACAAAACAGAATCGCTCCGTGAAAAAAGAAGGTATGAAAGCCCGCAAAGGAAAGGCAGGAATAATTGGACAGGATATTAGCGGGATAAAAGAAATTGACAGCAGCGCCGAGCAAGCCCAGCGTACAGACGTAGCCACACCCCATATAACGCAGCCTCCCTCGCCCGAAAATGACGAAGGGCATAGCGTACATAAAGATGCTGCAGGGGTAAAGGGGGAGGATACCGCCCCACTCAAAATTGTGGGAAGCGCCGGAGAGGGTTTCCCATACGATTTTGGTAGGCTCCAATATCAGAGTTGCCAGCCAAATCACCAAAAACACGGTGCGGATGGTTTTTTCGCGCCGCTTGGCCACCCATACAGCCGTCGTCACCAAGAGCACCAGCAGTATGCCGGCACAGATGAAATGAAGCGGCGTGAAGAGCGTGCCGGCGATCTCGGAGGCCGGGGGGAGAAAATCCTTGTGCGTAAAGAAATGAGAAAATAATTCAGACAGCGTTTTCATGACAACGTCTCCACAGTTTTTTTATTATACCCTGAAACGGTGTGATTTTCAGCATTATATTTCAAAAATTCCATAGGCATCGAGAGCGCATTTCCCGATGGTATAAAGCAGGCGCTCCGCCGCATCGGTCATCTCCAAATTGGGCTGAAGCAGGCGCGTATCCCGCTCAAACGTCTGGCGGGGATTGCGGGTTTTGGCGGCACGCAGGGCACACTCGGCCTCAAAGGTGAAGTACCCCTTGTAGTTTGTGTCGATCAGCGCATTGATCACGGCATCCAGATTCAGAATGCCCGTGTAGGGCAGACCATGGTCGTCGGCGCGGCCGCCGTTGTCGTGCACGTGAAGCCCGCGCAAATGCCGTCCCAGTGCCGTGATATTTTCATACTGACATCCCTCGCTGATACCGTGACCGGTATCCCAAACCGCCTCCAAAAGCGGATGGTTGATGCCCTCGATAAACTCCACCATATCCTGCCCCGTGTAGAGGTAAAACCCGGATGGAAGGTTGTTTTTGGAGGTGTTTTCGGTGAGGATGTAAACGCCTGTTTTTTCCGCTGTGGGAAACAACGCTTCGTAAAAGGTCTTGTTTTTTTCGTACCACGGCTGTTTTTCCATGCCGACGGTATAGCCTGCGTGCACCACAAGATCGGGAATGCCCAAAAGGCCGCACACCTCAAGAGAACGAACGCCGAGACGGCATTCCTCTTCCCACGCGCCCACGGAGAAGGGATTGCTGTTGGGAGAATGCGCCTGCACGGGGGTAAGTCCCAGCCGCGCCAGTTCCTCACCGATCTCCTCGGCAGCACCGCGCCATTCCCTTTCGTTTGCGGAAAACAGCCGTTTGTCCTTGGAAAGCGACAGATCCACGTAGCGGAAGCCCGCCGCCCGCACGTGGGCGAGACATTCGGGCAGAGTGGCACAAAAGCGACTAAAATCGGCGGTGGTGGTTGCTAATTTCATAACGTAACCTCTCTTTTGAAATTGATTTAATGGCAAAACGGTGTGGATTTCAGCAAAAAGCCTTGCATTTACGGTCATCACATCCGATGCCGTCGCCTCGTCTCCCGCACCATTGCATCGAGCGGACATCCGGCGGCAGATTCGGAGACTTCAAAGGAATTTGAGCCATATTTTTTACATTATACCACCAAACGGTATAAAAAACAAGGCATTCGAGAGAAAATTGGCAATTTTTGTGCAAATTCGTCTTGCGCACCGCCGCCAAGTGTGCTATAATGTGAGTGATAATCGGAATTTTCCGAAACGGAAAAGGAGTAACATCATGATCTACACCCTGCAAAACGAGCATCTGACCGTCAAGATCAGCGATTTTGGCGCAGAATTGCAATCCGCCGTTTGCCGTGCAGACGGTACTGAGTACCTTTGGCAGCGCGACCCCAAGTTCTGGGGTGATACCGCTCCTTGGCTTTTCCCTATCTGCAGTCGCTTTTTCGGTGGCAAGTACACTTTGAACGGTAAGACCTACGAAATGGGCACGCACGGCTTTGCCAGAAAAATGACCTACACCGTGACCGAGGCCACCGATACCACCCTTGTCATGACCATCTCCGATACAGAGGAAACGCGGAAATCCTACCCGTTTGCCTTCGTATTTACCATTGCTTACCGTCTGGAGGGCAAAACGCTGCGTAGCACCGCCACCATGAAAAACACGGGTGACGTAGTGATGCCTGCCACCTTCGGTGCGCATCCCGGCTTCAACGTGCCCATGGGCGGCGCGGGCAAATTTGAGGATTATTACCTTGATTTTGGAGAGGATGCCTCTCCCGACGAGATCATCCTCACCGACGATTGCTTTGACAGCGGGCGCCGTATGGCCTACCCCCTGCGCGAGGGCAGATATCTCGACCTGAAGCGTGAGCTTTTTGCCATTGACGGTCACTTCTTTGCCAACGTACCCGAGGCCATTACCCTTGCCTCTGACAAGGCCACTCACGCCGTCACTATTCGTTACCCCGGCACCCGTTATTTCGGTTTCTGGACGGATTCTGCCGCCGATGCCAGCTTCCTCTGCCTTGAGCCCTGGAACGGTCTGCCCTCCTTTGCCAACGGCAAGACTGAGGATCTTTCCGAGAAGAACGATATGTTCCGTCTGCAGCCCGGCAAGGAAAAAGCCTTTGCCGTGGATATTGATTTTCAATAACGAAAAGGAGACGAAGTATGCTGCACATTTCCACCGAGATCGCCAGCGCAGCCCATCACGTGGGTGAGGAAAGAGCCGTGGAGCTGATTGCCAAGGCCGGCTTTGACGCTTTTGATTTTTCTATGTTTGCCATGGGTCATTACGATTGGGCAAATAAGTGTGTGAAGAACATCCCCCACCCCTTGCGGGAGAAAGACTATTTGACCTTCGCTCGCCGTCTCAAGCAGATCGGAAGGGATAACGGCATCTACTGCAATCAATCTCACGCACCCTTCCCGGTGTATTGCCCCGAGATCAAGGATCTCATGAAGCGAGCTTTGGAATGCACCGCCGAGGCCGGTGGTCGCATTTGCGTCATTCATCCCGACAACTTCAAGACCGCCGAGGAGAACGCGGAAATGTACGCGGAGCTGCTGCCCTTTGCCAAGGCGTGCGGTGTCAAGATGGCTACGGAAAATATGTGGGACTGGGACAGAGAAAAGGACGAATCCAAGTTCTCCGCCTGTGCCACCTCCGAGGATTTTCTCGCCCATATCCGCGCCGTCAACGACCCCTTTTTGGTGGCGTGTCTGGATATCGGTCACGCCGAAATGCGTGGCTCCGGTGAGGGAGCTGCCAAAATGATCCGTGATCTCGGCCCTCATCTGCAGGCTTTACATATTCACGATAACGACCGCTGGCACGACAGCCATCAGATCCCCTTTTCCATGCAGATCGACTTTGCCGCCGTGGCAAAGGCGCTTCGCGAGATCGGTTACAGCGGCGAGCTGACCCTGGAGGCGGACGCCTATCTGGGTGCATTTACCCCCGAAACGGTAGCGGAAGGCCTTGGAAATATGGCGGCTGCCGCCAAGCGCCTTGCTTCGCTTTTTGAGGAAGGCTAAGCGTCTTTAGCAGTAAAAAAGAGCGGTGAACGCTTTCGTTCGCCGCTCTTTTTTATATTCAAAGACAAAATTCGGCATTTTGTCTACACCAAATCTCTTGACAACCCTTTAGATATTTGTTATACTGTATGATGTAATTTTGCGCGCGTATATAATTTTTTGAAGATTGTGTCATTGCTCCGCGCCGTGGCCTCGTGCCTGAAAGGACCTTTATGAGCGAAACCTTTTTACGCATCAAAAAAAGCGCCGGACGTGAGGCGCTGTATAAAAGCCTGGCCCTGGGGCTTGCGGTAGCGATGCTGCTTTGTGGGCTATTACTGCTGCTGAATAAGCTGGCGCTGCCCCTGCCGCTGCCCTTGCTGCTGATTCCCGGGCTGCTTGCGGGCACCGCCGTTTTCAGCGTTTCCTACCTGTTGTTGAAAAAGAGCGACAAGCGTCTGGCACGTCACCTTGACAGAACCTATCACCTCAATGAGGCGGTAGAGACCATGATCGCCTTTCGTGACGCGGAGGGCGAGCTGCTACCGCTGCAGCGACAGCAGGCAGAGGAGGCTCTGCGTGCCTTGCCACCCCCAAAATCTCCCCTCAAGCGCTTCTGGCGGTCGGCTGCCGCGCTTCTCGTTTCGGCTGCCGTTTTGATTGGTGCCGTGGCCCTGCCGACAAAAAGCGCCGAGGAGCCGTCGGAGGATACCCCCTTTGCCATCAGCAGCTTTCAGCTGGGGGCGTTGCGTCAGTTGATCGACGAGGTAAAGGCCACGGAGGCCATGACGCCGTCAGCGAGGGTGGAGATCACCGCTGAGCTTGAGCGCCTGTACACGACGCTGCAGAGCGTTACCACCCAGTTCCGCATGAAAAGTGAGGTCATTGCCACCATCGTCAGTGTGGATATGTTGATCGAAAACGTCAATACCTTCAAGCTGCTGGCCGTGGCCTTGGACGAAGGCATGCATGACGATGCCAAGGCGCTGGCCGCCTCGCTGATCGCCCTCAACGGCATCGGCTTTGGCGAGGACCTCGTCCCTTTGCGGGAGCATTACCGTGGAGCAGAGGCTACTATCGCGCTGGGGGCGCTGGCTACGGATCTTACCGCCTCTCTTACCGCCGTGGTGGAGGAATACGCACGGCTGGCACAGGATCCGCTTTATCTGGGACTTTCTCAATTTGCGGCAGATCTCTCCGCTGCTGCCGCTGACCAAAGCGGCAACGAAAACACCGTGAGCGCTTTGGTAGACAAAGCTTTTGCCGAGGCGGGGGACGACGTGGGATGCGAGCTATCCACGCAATACGCCAACAAAACCATCTGCCTGCGAGTGGTAGACAAGCTGGCGGAGATCTTCCACATTCCCGAGGCGGAGATTCCGCCTTTGCTGGTGAATACGGTTCCTACGCTCTCTACCGACCAGTCGGGTGAGGGCGATGAAGAGGATGAAAACGAAAACGCTGGCGGCTACGGTGAGGGTAACGAGCTGTTTGGCAGCAACGATACCATCTATCACCCCTTTGGTGAGAACGGTGCCGCGCACGTGCCCTACGGAGACGCATACGGCTATTATCACCGACGCATCGAGGATCTGCTGCAGTACGGCAACCTGGATGAAACCACGAAACAACAACTGATCGATTATTTCGCCCGACTCTCTGACGGTTCCAAAGGCTGACACGGCGATGCAGGAAAGGATACATACAATGGAAAACATGGAAAAAGTAAAAGCGTTTGGCGCTGCGATTGCGCGAGCTAAGGAGGAATTGCGCCGGGACCTGGTTGGCCAGGAGGAGGTCGTGGACAACGTGCTGGTGGCCATCGTGGCCGGTGGTAACGTGCTGCTGGAGGGTGTACCGGGCGTGGGTAAGACCCGCCTTGTCCGTTCTCTCGGTCGTGTGCTTTCGCTCCCGTTCTCTCGTATTCAGTTCACCCCCGATCTGATGCCGGCGGATATCACCGGCACCGAGGTGATCGCAAAGGATGCTGACGGCAATATGAAAAACGAGTTCCGCGAGGGCCCGGTTTTTGCCAATCTGGTGCTGGCGGATGAGATCAACCGCGCCACGCCCAAGACCCAGTCCGCGCTGCTGGAGGCCATGCAGGAGCATAAGGTGACCGTGGCGGGCAAGTCTTATGCCCTGGCGGAGCCCTTCTTCGTGCTGGCTACCGAAAACCCCATCGAGCAGGACGGCACCTACCCCTTGCCGGAGGCTCAGATGGACCGCTTTATGTTCAAGCTGCTGATGCGTTTTCCCACTGTGGCGGAGCTGCTGGATATCGTCAAGATGACGCGTTATACCCTGGAGGAGACCGCCGAGGCTGTGATGGACGGCAAGACCATTTTGGAAATGCGGGCGCTGTCCCGCGAGGTTCCGGTTCTGGACGAGGTGCTGGATTACGCCGCCCGTCTGGTGGCCGGCACCCATCCGGAGCTGGACGCTGCCACTCCCACCGCTAAGAAATATCTCAAATACGGTGCCTCCCCCCGTGCCGTGCAGGCGTTGGTTTCTGCCGCACGCGTGCGTGCGCTGATGGAGGGACGCTTCAACGTTTCCTTTGAGGATATCAACGCCCTGGCGCTGCCCGTGCTCCGTCACAGAGTAAAGATCAATTATACCGCCGTCAGCGATAAGCTTTCCGTGGACGATGTGGTAGCCATGCTTCTGAAGGAAATCAAGAAGTAATCTATGGCCAGAATCGTAATAGACGAGGCGTTTTTGCAGCAGATCGAATCACTGCAGACGCTTCTCAAAAACAACGTGGGCGGCAGCCCCGGCGGCAATCGAAAAAGCCGCAGCTACGGCTCCTCGGCGGAATTTGCGGATCACCGCGAGTACGTGGATGGGGATGACACCACCAAGATCAACTGGCGCATTTTTGCCCGCAGCGAGAAGCTTTATCTGAAGCAATTTCTCGACGAGCGGCAGATGCACACCCGCATTTACCTTGACGTGAGCCGCTCCATGGAGCACGGCAAGGGCAAGAAGGCGGAGCAGGCCCTGCGGGTAGCCGCGGCGCTGGCCTACCTTTCGGTAGCGGAAATGGATAAGGTATCGGTGTATATCATCAGAGGCAACCGGACCGAGGCTGTGATCTCCGGCATCGTGGGCAAGGAGGCGTTTTTCCAGAACGTCCATCGCTTCAACGAGATCGCCTTTGGGGGAGATTGCCGCATCAGCGAGGCGATCCTGCCGGAAAAGGTGGGCTACGGTGACGGCATGAGCGTTATCATTTCGGATTTTCTCACCGACGAGGATTTCGCCGAGGCCATCGAGCATCTTGCCGCCAAAAAGCGCCACGTGCTCTGCCTGCAGGTGCTGTCCGCAGAGGAGCTGAACCCCCAGATCAGGGGCAAGGTGCATTTCTTTGATTCGGAAAATATGGAGGATACCTATCGCAAGAACATCGATAGGGAGATCGCCAAGGCTTACAAGGAAGCGCTGGCTGCCGTGACGGGTCGCGTGCGCGATCTTGCCACCGCCACGGGCGGAGATTATCAGCTGATCCCGGCTGAGGCATCCATTGGTGAGGTGCTGTTCGGGCGGCTGGTGGATACGGGGGTGCTGAAATGAGATTTTTGTATCCCCTCGGCCTTCTTGGCCTCATCGGTGTGCCCATCCTCATTCTCATTTACATCATCAAGAATAAATACACGGAGCAGACCGTTGCCTCCAACTACATCTGGCATTACAGCGAGCGTTTTTTGAAGCGGCGCAAGAAGCTCCCCAAGATTGCGGGACTGATCAGCCTTATCATGCAGCTTCTGGCGGTGGTGGTCATCTCCCTTTCCATTGCCCACCCGGTCATCACCTTTCCGGGCGCGGCCAACGAATATTGCTTTATCATCGACGCCTCCGGTAGCATGAATATGCAATCCGACGGCGGTAGCCGCCTGGATGCTGCCAAGGCCGAGGTGGCAACGCTCATTGAGGAATCTCTGCAGGGTGGCGTATATACGCTGATCACCGTGGACGATAACTCCACCGACGTGCTCTGCCTACGGGAGAGCGATAAGAAAAAGGCGCTGGAAAAGCTTTCCGGTGTCGTTGCCTCTTTCGGCGATACCGAAATGGCGGATGCCCTTTCCATGGCACAGAGCTATTTCGACGCCAACAGCGGCGTACGCACGTATCTTGTCACCGACAAGCGCTATGAGCAGCACCGCAACGTGGAGCTGATCACCGTAGGCGGCGGGGAGCAGAATTTCGCTCTTTCCGATGCCAAATATACCTTTGATGCCGAAAACGAGACGCTGCAGGTGGAGGTGACCCTCTCTGCCTACGGCAAGGATGGAGAGGTCTCCGTTTCGCTCTTCCTCGGCGAGGAGGAATCGCCTGTGGATAGCAAGACGCTGACGCTTGCTGCCGATACGGCGGAAACAGTGCTGTTTTCGGTGCAAACGCCGGGCTTCGGCAGCTTCCGGCTGCAGCTGGCGGGCAACGATGCTCTTGCTGCGGACAACGTGCTGGTGGTCTATAATCGTATCAGCGAAAATGACCAAACGGCGCTCATTGTCAGCGCCACGCCCTTTTTCCTTCAGTCGGCGCTGGGTGCCGTCGGTAACGTGGAGGTCACCACCGTCACGCCTGATGCTTACGCCAAGGCGGGCGGCGGCATGGCGGGGAGCGTTCCCGTTACGGGCTATAGCCTCTATATCTTCGATAGCTACACCCCCGCGGCGCTGCCGGCGGATGGCTCCGTATGGCTGCTGAACGCGCAAGGCAATCTTGCCGAGGCGGGCTTCAGCGTACAGGGCGAGGTTGCGCTGCAGGAGGCCGTTCCTCTGACGCTTACCACCTCCTCTGCCTCCATGGCAAAGCGCTTGGTGGAAAATCTGAGAGGCGAGGCGGTGCACGTGTACAAGTACATGAAATACGGCCTCTACAGCAATTTTACCACGCTGTATTCCTATCGGGGACAGCCCTTGGTCTTTGCGGGTCAGAACACCCTTGGCAACAATCAGGTGGTGTTTGCCTTCAGCCTGCACGATTCCAATTTTACGATGCTCGCCGACTTCATTCCTCTCATGGATAACCTGATTTCTTACTCCTTCCCAGGCGTGCTGGACCGTGTGAACTACGTTTCCGGTGAGGCCCTGGAGATCAACGTGCCCGCGGGCTGCACGGAGATCAAGATCGAAACGCCCGGCGGCGACGTGGCCTATCCCACCTCGGGACTTGCGGCCAGAGAATATTTGCTTCGGGAGCCCGGTGCTTATACCGTGAGCCTTACGGTGGGCGGCACCCTGCGGCGCTATCGCGTCTTCTGTGAGATGCAGGAGGCGGAGAGCGCTGTAATGGCAACCGGCGCGACCTTCAGCCTGCAGGGCGATGCGGGCGAAGGGGGCCTTGACGGAATCTATGACGATCTCATTTGGCTGATGGTTCTGCTTGCCGTGATATTTATGGTGGATTGGATGGTGTATTGCTATGATAAATATCAGCTTCGATAAGCCGTATTTACTGCTGCTGGCCATCCCGCTTCTCGCTTTGGTTCTGATTCCTGCCTTTATCGCCATTCGTAAGGAGAACCGTACCAAAAGCGTGATAGCCACGCTTGCCATTCATCTTCTGCTGGTGGCGCTGGTCACGCTGGTGGCCGCCGGTATGCTGATCACCACCGTTATGACCGAGACCTACGTGCTGGTGCTGGCCGATACCTCCTATTCCACCGAAGGCGGAAGGGAAGCGACCGAGGCCGCCATCCGGGACGTGGAAAAGGCTTTGCCCCGCAATGCCAAAATGGGTGTGGTTGCCTTCGGCCGGGATCAAAAGCTGATCACGCCTGTGGGTGAGAAATTCACCGGGCTTTCCAATACGGGCGTAGATAGCAGCGGCACCGATATCAAGGCGGCGCTGGAATATGCCGGCAGCTTCTTCCCCGAGGGCGTGGTCAAGCGCGTCGTGCTGATCACCGATGGCGCTGAAAACCGCAGCGGCACGCTGGATGGCGCCGTTGGCGTGGTGGACAGCCTCATCGAAAAGGGCTTTTACGTAGACGCTGTGTATCTGGACAGCAACCTTACCGCTGCCGACCGCGAGGTACAGATCAGCGGCGTGGACGTGACCGCCTCCACCTACCTCAATCACGAGACTACGGCTGACGTACTGCTGCAATCCGCGGCAGAGCGCACCGACGCCGTGGTGACTCTCACCTGCGGTGATGCCGTGGTGGCGACCCGGTACGTGACGCTGACCCGCGGCTTCAACGTGCTCTCCTTTACGCTCCCCACCAACGTGGCCGGTAGCTTCGACTATTGCGTAACGGTCAAGGCGGAGGCGGCGGAGGGCGCGGCGGATACTTCGCCTCATAACAATGCCTATACCTTTACCCAAGCCGTTTCCGGTAAACTGAACGTGCTGCTGGTGACGGGTAACGCCTCCGACGAGGCGCGGGCCCGGGAGCTGTACGGCGAGGATGCCGTCATTGACGTGTATTACAATAACCCTGACGTGCCCTGCACGGTGGAAACGCTGATCCCTTACGACGAGATCCTGCTTTCCGACGTGGATGTGCGGAGTCTCAATAACGTGACCTCCTTCCTTTCCTGCCTGGATACCGTGGTTTCCCGTTACGGCAAGAGCCTTGCCACCTTTGGCGATACCAAGATCCAGAATCAGACCGATCAGGCCCTGAAGACTCTGGAGGATATGCTCCCCGTGCGCTTTGGCAACAGCGATCAAGACGCCAAGCTGGTGTGTCTGGTCATTGATACCTCCCGCAGTATGGAGTTCGTGGAAAAGCTGCATACTGCTAAGGCGGCTGCTAAGCAGCTGGTGAGCATTCTGAACGATCACGATTTTCTCATCATCATCTCCTTTTCCGGAGATTATACCCAGGTGTTCCCCTCGTCGCCCGTTGGCGGCAGCAGGGAGCGGATCAATCAGCTGATCGACGGGCTGCAGCCTACCCAGGGAACCGTTCTCGGCAAGGCCATGGCCTATGCCCAGCAAAAGATACTGGAGTCCACGCTGGAGAAAAAGCAGCTCTTCCTCATCAGCGATGGCCGCACCTGGTCAAGCGAGGAGGAAAGCGCCGTTACCGTGGCGGAGGATCTTCTCAGCCTCAATATTCCCACCTCGGTGCTGAATACCGGCACGAGAACCACCGAGGGTGACGATGCGGCCGGCGTGGCATTGCAGCTGTTGCGGGATATTGCTACCAAGGGCGGCGGTAAGTACTACTACGCCGCAAGCCCCAAGGAGCTTTCCGAGATCATGCTGACTGATATCGCCAACGATATTACCGAAACCGTCATTGAGGGGGATATCCCGCTCAACGTGCGCGTGCAGGCCGATCGGGTGCTTTCGGGCATCGAGACCGCTTTGCCGCACCTCGGCGGCTACGTGTACAGCAAGCCCAAGGGCAGCGCCACTACGGTGCTGACTGCGGACTTTACCACCACCAGCGGCAAGGTGACAGAGGCGCCGATCTATTCCTACTGGTCTTACGGCAAGGGGCGGGTCAGTACCTTTACCAGTAGCCTTTCCGGCAAGTGGGTAGAGCAATATCGGGCCGGAAATGGCCAGACCCTCTTTCTCAATATGCTGGCAGAGGCGGTGCCAAAGGAAAAGCTGGATCACCCCTTCCTGCTTGATCTGACAGTGGGAACCGGTCTTGCCATGCTGACCGTTTCGCCGGAAACGCTGCGCTTTGATGCGGTGACAACCGTCACCGTGACCCTGCCCGACGGCAGTACGGTGACGGAAACGGTGCCCTTCAACGCTCAGAGCTACATATACGAATTTCCCCTGGTAGCCCCCGGCAAATACGCGGTGGAGGTTACCTACGCCTATGCCAATCGCTCCTACGAGGCAAGCACCTGTCTACACATCCCCTATACGGATGAGTATGATAGCTTCCACGTGTTCAGCGTGGCAACGCTGCATAAGCTTCTGCGGCAAAACGGCACCGTTTACACCGACAGCAGCCTCATCACCCTTGAAAACCGAGAGGGTGACGTGGCAACCTATACCTTCTCCCCTGCTTCTCTCTTTATGATCGCCGCTGTGGTGCTTTTTGTGGCGGATATCATCATCCGCAAGCTTCGACTCGCTGACATTTTGAATCTCTTTGGCCTGCGGGAGCGTCGATATCAAAAAAAGAAAGGAGGCGACAAGGTATGAAAAGAATACTGTGCGCTTTACTGCTTCTTTTCACGATCTTTACTCTTCCGGGCTGTGAGGGGGTCTATCACGGCATTGAGCCCAAGCCCCCCACAACGCCGCAGAATCCCGGCAACACCTCCAACCCCACCGATGACCCCGCCGATCCCAAAAATCAGGAGTTTACGGTACAGATCCTCTTTGACGAGGAGATTTTTACCGGAACGGCCGGCATTGAGGTGCAATGGGCCAACGAGACCTCCGTGCAGCGTGCCACCTTCGGCGCGGATCACGTGGCAAGGATCAAGGGGCTTGACGGTGACTACGTGGTGACCCTCCACGGTCTGCCCGAAAAGTACGTCTACGATGCCAACGCTTACGTGGCCACCAACGGCCGCCGGGAGCTGGTGATCGAGATCTTTGAGCACATCAAGACCAAGGGAACGGGTAAGGATCCCTATTCTGCTATTTCCATCACGCGTCCCGGTGGCTATACCACCGAGATCAAGAAGGCAGGGGGCACGATTTATTATCAGTTTTCTCCCTCCCGTGCAGGCACCTATTACGTGGATACCATTGCGGACATCAATGCCAATGAGATCAATCCCAGCATTGACGTTTACAACGGTCACATTGCCTACAAGCAATATTCCCACACCGTTGACAGCGGTGCCTCCGAGGCGGATTACACCCGCAATGCCCGCTACGTGATCGAGGTGGATGCCAAGAACGTGGGCGGCGTGTATACCTTCGGTGTTACCGCCACGCAAAAGGAGGGGCTCTACCCCATCACCGTCACCTTCCTCCTGCGCTATGCAGGCAGCTACAAAAACGAGGATTACTACCGGGAAACCATTCCTCAGTATGCCAACGCGGCAGAATTGGCTGCCCGGGGCGTGTTTGGTGACGACGACATCGAAAAGGGCACGCTGACCTATCCGGAGCGTAAGATCTCGGATAAGGTTTACGTGCTGGATGGCTCTATATTTGCCATCAACCCTGCGGATGGCTACTATCATCTGAAGGATGAGAACGGTCAGCCAAACGGTCCCATTCTCTATGCCAAGATCAGACGCCGTCATCGCTTCTTTGCGGATTATACGCCCCCCGGCTCCTCCGTTGGCTTTGAGGTTTCCTTCACCGGCTTCGGAGAGCACAGTGTCATTTGCGTGGAGGATCCCGGTAACGCGGCACTGCAGTATCTGGGTGACAACAACGACGAGAACTACCGTCCCTTTATCTTTGAGTACGCAGACTATATCACCAACGAGGAGGGAGTATATCCCGTCACGGAGGATCTGAAGATCTTCCTGCAGAAGTTCTCGGTTTCCCAGCGCTATTTCAGCGATGGCAACGGCTGGGCGGAAACCACGGCAGAGGACGAGATCGGCTATCGCCTGTACTCCTCCGAGGCGGATCAATGGCTCTTTGCCTGCTGCTACTATTCTTAACAGCGTCCCCCGCGCAATGAGAGGCGCGTTACCCTCTCACCTTAAATTTGTTTGTTCAAAAATTTATATAAGGAGGCTTATATCATGAACAAAAAGTTACTTTCCATTCTGGCCCTGGTGCTGATGGTATGTGTGCTGTTCGTGTCCTGCCAGGAGCCCGCTCCTGAAGAACCGCCCCACGAGCATACCTTCGACACCGCGAGCTGGAGCTCTGATGCCACCATGCACTGGCACAAGGCAACCTGTGAGCACACCTCTGAAATGAAGGATGTGCAGGGTCACGTCGATGCAAATATCGACGGCGTCTGTGACGTGTGTGCTTACGCAGCAGATCACACCCACACCTTTGTCGAGGACTGGAGCTATGATGCTACCGGTCACTGGCACGTGGCCAACTGCTTCCACGACGTAAAGTCTGAGGTAGTGGCGCACACCGCCGACGGCATGGGCTTCTGCACCGCCTGCGGCTACAAGGTGAACGATCCCGACGTCAGCACCGTCAAGAAGGCTGTTGAGATGGGCGTCGCCCAGAAGAAGACCGT
>JAFTQT010000082.1 GCA_017462615.1 Clostridia bacterium
ATGATATGCACGACTGCGTCGTGATTATATGCCAAGCCTGCGGCTTGGATAAAAAAAAACAGAACATTTGTCTACAGACAAATTTTCTGTTTTTGTTGGTGGGAGCGGGTGGATTCGGACCACCGAAGGCATTGCCAGCAGATTTACAGTCTGTCCCCTTTGGCCACTCGGGAACGCTCCCATATAAAATTGTTTGATATCGGCGGCGGTGCCGCCGCCGAATATCACTGGAGCTGGTGATCGGAGTCGAACCAACAACCTGCTGATTACAAATCAGCTGCTCTGCCATTGAGCCACACCAGCGATTTCGGAACGAGAGTATTATACCACATTCAAGACCGCTTGTCAACCCCTTTTTTGAAAAAATATTTTTCTTTTTACCTTTATGCTCCGCCTGGCCAAAATACTTGACAAAGCAAGGCACGGCGGCGTATAATAAAGGCAGAAAAATCAAAAAGGAGGCCAAACGGTATGATTTTGGGCGCAGATTTCTGGGCACGCCCCGCCACCGAGCTGGCGCCGGCGCTGCTGGGCAAGTGGCTTTGCGTGCAGCTGGGTGATGCCAAACACCGCTATCGCATCACCGAAACCGAATGTTATTTCGGCGAAGAGGACACCGCCTGTCACGCCCATAAGGGCAAAACGCCCCGCACGGAGGTGCTGTACCGCGCCGGCGGCATCACCTACGTCTATCTCTGCTACGGCATCCACAGTCTTTTGAATTTGGTCACGGGCCCCGAGGGGCATCCGGAGGCGGTGCTGATCCGCGGCGTGGAGGGTGCCTCCGGCCCCGGCCGCGTCACCAAGCTGCTTGGGATCACCTGCTGCCAAAACGCCCTTCCCCTCACGCCGGAGAGCGGCATTTGGGTGGAAGACGACGGCTCCCCCGCGTCGCCCTACGAGGCGCTCCCACGGGTGGGCATTGACTACGCCTCCCCCACGGACGTCCAGCGCCCCTGGCGCTTTCTTGCGAAATAGTCCCAAAACGGTATGAGTTTTCAGTCTTTTTGACAAAATCGGCCACCGCGGTGACGCGGCGGCCGATTTTCATTTCTTCGATCAAATTTCGATCTCCTCGATCTCCCGCAGCCATTCAGCGGCAGCGGCATCCGAGGGCATTTGCCACGCCCCACGGGGAGAAAGCGCGATGGTTCCGATCTTCACGCCGTCCGGCTGGCAATTCCGCTTGAATTGCTGGTTGAAGAACCGCCGCCAGAACACCGCCAGCCACTTTTTCACGGTGGCGCCGTCAAATACGCCGTCGAAGGCCCTGCAGGCCAGCGCGTAGATCCGCGCAGGGCGGAACTGATACCGCACGGCGTAATAGAGGAAGAAGTCGTGCAGCGCATAGGGCCCCACGATATCCTCGGTCTTCTGAGAGATCTTGCCCACCGCGTCAGGGGGCAGCAGCTCGGGGCTGATGGGGGTATCCAGGATCCGCAGCAGCACGGGCGTTGCGGCGGGCAGCAGCCCCTCCTCCGCCACGGTCTCCACCACCCAGCGCACCAGCGTTTTGGGCACGCCGCCGTTGACGCCGTACATGCTCATATGGTCGCCGTTGTAGGTGCACCATCCCAGCGCCAGCTCGGAAAGGTCGCCGGTGCCCAGCACGATGCCGCCCACTTGATTTGCCACGTCCATCAGCACCTGGGTGCGCTCCCGCGCCTGGCTGTTCTCATAGGTGACGGAATAATCGGCGGGGTCGTGTCCGATATCCTTAAAATGCTGCAGCACAGCCTCCTTGATGGGAATTTCCCTTGCGTGGACGCCCAGAACCGCCATCAGCTCCAGGGCGTTTTTCAGCGTGTCGTCAGAGGTGCCGAAGCACGGCATGGTTATGGCAGTGATATTGGTGGTGGGCAGTCCCAGGCGTTCCATGGCCCGTACCGCCACCAGCACGGCCAGGGTAGAATCGAGGCCGCCGGAGATGCCAATGGTCAGCTTGCCGCCCACCACGGAGAGGCGGCGGGCAAGGGCCGCGGCCTGCATTTCAAAAATTTCCAGGCACCGGGCGGTACGCTCGGCCTTGCGCTCCGGCACAAAGGGCAGCCGCCCCACCTGCAGCAGCGCGCCGTCAGAGGTGGCCAAGGGCTGCGGCAGCGCCACGCGCTCCACACCCTCCCCGACGCCGTAATGGGCAGCGCTGGCGGTAAAGGTCTTATCATGGCGACGATCAAAGCGCTGGCCGGCCAGATCAAGATCAGCCACAAGCAGATAATTTTCTGCCACAAGCTCCTCATTTTCCGCTACCGTTCTGCCACTAATTGCCAAAAATCCGTGTCCGGCAAAAATGCCGTCCGCGCCGGATTCTCCAAGCCCCGCGTTGGCCATCACGTAGGCGCAGTAGCTGCGGGCGGATTGCTGCAAAGCGGTTTCGCGGCGGTAGGCGCGACGGCCGACGGTCTCTCCATCGGCACCCAAATGCAATATCACCTCCGCCCCCGCGAGGGAAAGCAGCGTGGAGGGCGGCAGCGGCGCGTACAGATCAGCGCCCAACTCCACGCCCACGGTGGTGCCGTCAGCGGCCTCTACCAAAAGGGACGTGCTCACCGGGAAGGTAAAGCAGCCCACCGTCAAAAGCGTGCCCTCCACCTCGGCGCCGGAGGTAAAGCAGCGCCCCTCCGCCTCCGTCAGATGCGTTTTGGGCACGGCACAAAGGATCTTGCCCCCGGAAAGTAGCACGGCGCAGCTCAGCAGCACGCCGTTCACCAAAAGCGGTGCGCCAACTGCCACCAGCATCCCCTCCGGCACGGCACCGGCCAGAAGGCACAGCGCCTCCGCGGCACGCTCCTGTAGCAGCTCCGATGCAAAAAGATCCCCGCAGGTGGCGCCGGTCAGCGCCAGCTCCGGCAGCACCAAAACGGTGGCACCGGCGGCCCTTGCCTCGCATATTTTCTTTTCAATTTCCGCCGCGTTATAGGCGACGTCCGCCACCCGCAGCGACGGCACCGCAACGGCGGCACGCAACACATCCTTCATCATAGCCAAGCACCTCCAGCCCCGACGCAAGCCGGGATCGTTCATACTTTTATTTTACCACAATCAACCACAAAAAGCAATAGCACACGGAAATAAATCGCGGAAAAGCTACGCCACATGGAAAACGCCCCCTCCGGAAAATCCGGAGGGGGCGCAGTGTTTGTTGTTTCGCTTTCGCACGCGTTAGCGCGCGTCATCCCATGATTTCAGGTAATTACCTTACTGTGCAGGGTTGAAGTACTTCTTCAGGGACTCCTGAACGGAAGGAGCGAAGCGGCTGTAGGACTTGCCGTCCTTGATGGATCTGTAGCAGTAGATCTTGGTGCCGAGCTTCTGCCAAGCTTCCTTCAGATCGTTGTAAGCGTTCTCAGCGGTCTTAGCGAAGGTGATGGACGCGTCAACGTTAGCAGCGGAGAAGTAGTAGGTGTCACCCTCGCCGGAGGTAGCCTTGATGTAAGAGATACCAACCATAGCGCGGTTCCAGTTCTCTTCCTTGATGTTGATGAGAGAAGCGTGGATGGTGATGTCAACCAGCTCATCGTTCTTCTTGTTCTCAATGATACCCTCAACAGCGGGAACGTCTACGAAGATCTTGGACTCCTCTACGCCCTTGGAGGCTGCGAGAGCCTTCAGAGCTGCGATGTAGTTACCATCGGCTACCTCGAGATCCTTCAGGAACTCGGCGGGAACGATGATGGTACCGTAGGATACGTTGGTTGCACCGGTTGCCTTGATGGCGTCGATGTTCTCGGCAGGAATGATGGAGGTGAAGCGCATACCCTGAGCCTCCATGTTCACACGCATGGTGGGCAGGAGGAGCGGGATGGGAGCGAAGTCGTGGCCCTCACGGATCACGAATGCGTAGTACTCAACACCGTCAACGGTGTCCTTCATGTTCTTGTCAACGGGAACGTTGTTGTTGGAGTCGTTCAGGTCGTTGCAGTAGAAGCCGTCACCGTTGGCCATGTAGAACTTACCGCCTGCGAAGAACAGGCTGCACATCTCGTTCTGTACACGGGCAAGCTGCTTGCTGTTAGCGCGCTGGTTGATGAAGGTACCGCCGGTGATACGAATGGTGGACTTAGCGTTACCGGAGCAGAAGATCAGAGCCTCGTCTGCGTAGCCGCCGCCTGCCTTATTCTGGAGAATAAAGGTACCGCCATCGATGTGGAAGGTGTTAGCGGAGGAGTTGAAGTAGAATACGCGAGCGCCGCCGGCGATAAAGGTACCGCCCTTGATGGTTACGTCTGCAAGGCAGGAGCCGCAGTAAATGATACGGGAGTCGGCAGCCTCGAAGGTACCGCCGCTGATCTCAATGAGAGCCTCGGGCTTATCACCGCGGAAGTTGATGATATCACCCTTCTGGTTTGCTACGAAGCGACCGCCGGTGATGTAGAGAGCACCGTCGTTGTCCTCGTACTTGGTAGAGCCGGAGCAGGTAAAGTTGATGATGGCCGCGGTGTACTCACCGTAGAACTCACCATTGGAAATTCTTACCTCGGATACGAAGTCACCGTCGTGCATGGACACGATAGCAACGCGAGCGGAGAACTTACCGCCGGAAATGTTGATGTCAGCGCCTGCAGCGTTGATCAGGTAGGAAGCGCCACAATCCTTGGACAGGGAGTAAACGCCGCCGAAGATGTTGATCTCACCGTCGTAGCGGGAAGCGTTACGGGCCCAGATAGCACGGGCAGTAGCGTCCTTGCACACCAGTGCGTCGGGATTAGCGGGATCGCCCAGGTTGTAGATACCGGTGGTATTGAGGTGGAACCAAGCCTGGCCACCCTCAAAGGTACCGCCCAGAACGTCTACGCGAGTGCAGGAGTTGAGGTTGATGCAGTAGTTCAGCGTGTTGCCCTTGAAGGAGCCGGCCTTAATGAGCAGCGGAACCTTTTCAGCATTTCTGTTCTCAATGGTGGTGCCGGTCTGCACGAGGATCAGGTGGTTGGAGGAGGTCTGCTCAAAGGTACCGCCCTCGATCACGACCTTAACGTCGTCGCTGGTAATGGAGATCAGAGACAGCGCGTCGCTGCGGTAGCTACCGCTCTTGATGGTCAGAGAGGTGCCTGCCACGCTCATAGCGATGGCGTCACCGCGCTTGGTGTGCATGGTAACGTCCTCAAGGGTAACGTTACCGGCAGAAACCACCAGACCGCCAATGATACCGGTTGCAAGGCCGGATTCGTCAACGGCGGCAACGCACTTGATGGTAAAGGTCTTGTTTACGGTAACGATCAGTGCCCACTGTGCATTACCGGCAACCTCGATCACGCCACCGTCGGCAACAGCCTCCAGAGCGGCATCCCAGCTGTAAAGACGGCCGTTTACACGGAAGATCTCAGCGTCCTCATCCGGGCCGAGGGAAACGCAGATGGTATCGTCGTCCACGGTGAGGTGACCGTTAGCGTCCTTAATGGCACGGCCCTCCAGGGACTTCAGAGAGGAGGTGGAAAGGGTGAACTTCTTGGGAGCAACGCTGCTTGCGGGGCTCACGTAGATGCAGTGGCCGACGGAAACGACGGTGGTGTTCTCGATCGTGATCTCGCTGGCGCTGCAGGTAACGTCCAGCCAGTTACCAACGCTGGTGCCGGAGAAGTCGCAGTTCTTGATGGTCACAGCGCCGGAAGTACCGAGAATACCGATGTACACGGCGTTGGAGTTGTTGTTAACAAAGGTAGCACCGTCAAGGGTCAGCTTACCGTTGTTCTTCTCGATCAGTCTACCCTGGGTACCTGCCATAGTGAAGGTACCGCCGGTGATGGATATGTCAGCGTTAGTGTCAGAAACGCGGATCAGAGCAGGAAGGTCAGTACCGGACTGCTTGTAATTGAAGGTGCCGCCGGAAATGACGTACTTACCGGGGTTGTTAAAATTGAACATGGCGTTGGCATTACCGGTACCGGCAATGAAGTCGCCATCCTCGATCAGGATCGAGCAGCCCTTCCAACCGGCGATCCAGTGACCGTTGTTGGGCTGACCAGCGTTGTTGCGGAAGGTACCGCCGGTGATGTGCAGCGTGGAGTTGGCCTGGGCGCTCCACAGACGGTAGAAGTACAGCTCACCGCCGCTGATGTTCAGCGTGAAATCGGTAGCGCCCGAGTTGGCAACGATCATGTAGTTGGAGCCGCCGTGGTACAGGCCGCCGTCGAGCATGTTAACGGTAGCGCCTGCAGCATTAACGGTAATGGCACGGCCATAGGTGCTGCCATCGGCGCTGGTGTTGGAGGCCTTTACGTCGTAGTTGTACTTGTAGCTGAGCTTACCGCCGGCAATATTGATGATAGCGGTAGAATTGATCAGCAGGGCCGTGGAGGCGTCAGCAGAAGGAGGATTGGGCTTGCTTTCGGACTTATCATACGAGCCGAGGTAAGTAAACCAACCCTTACCGAGGGTAACGGCGGGATCTGCAGTAGACGTGGTGGAAACGTCAACGGCAGCGTAGCAGCCGCTGGCAGCAGCAGCAGTGTTCTGCACAATAATGTTGTCGCCAAACTCGGCAGTTGCCGTGCCACTGATCTTGAACACGGTGGCAGGAGCGAGGTACGAGCCGCCCTTTACGACCACGTGCGCGGCGCCCGTGATCTCGATCAGCACGTCGCTCTTAAAGCCGGCGCCGGCCTTAACCGTGCCCGCACTGGTGATGGTCAGATCCTTGTCGATCGTCAGAGTCGAAGAGAGCTCTACGTCGCCAGTCAGATTGATGGTATCGCCGGCAGCAGCGCCTGCAACCTTAGCGGCAAGGTCTTCGCCCTTAGCCACGTCAATGGTAGCAGCAGATGCAACCATAATGGTCATAGCAACCATCAGGACCAGCATCACAGCCAGCAGAACCAAACGAGTGTTCTTTTTCATAATTTTTCTCCTTTTTGTAAAAATTAGGCCGTGCGGCCCGCGGATTGTATCAACCGGAATTTGTGAACAAATCAAAAACAAGTTGTTACAATTTTTACAAGTACATTATACGCAATTTTCCCAAAATAGTCAAGTGTTTTTTTGGCTTTTTCGCCTTTTTGGAAATTTGAACAAAAATTGAACAAATAATGTGACATAATGCCGAAAAACACGAGGAAATCCGCCCCTGGTGCGCGTTCTATCGTGTTTACAATTTGTTCAAAATATTCATATTTTCCCCGATTTTGGTTTTTTTCGCTCCCGATGCACGGCCCCCGAAGCGCCGCCTCCCCCACCCTCAAAATAAAAAGCGGCGGGGGCACTCAAGCGCGCCTACCGCCCTCTTATTGTAAACAATCTTTGAATTTTGCTCGAACGCCAATTTGGGGCTTATCGGGCGTTAATGTCCTCGTAGGGGCGATTCACGAATCGCCCGCAAAGCCAATTTGGGGGTTGTCGAGCGTTAATGCCCTCGTAGGGGCGATTCACGAATCGCCCGCAAAGCCAATTTGGGGGTTGTCGAGCGTTAATGCCCTCGTAGGGGCGATTCACGAATCGCCCGCAAAGCCAATTTG
>JAFTQT010000083.1 GCA_017462615.1 Clostridia bacterium
GGTTTCGACTTCGTCCGCCCGTGTCATCCTGAGCGGAGCGGCGCGCAAGCGCGCGAAGTCGAACTGCGTAGCAGTGCCGAGCGTAGCGATGGCAGGATCTCGGGCGGACTCCGCTCAAGATGACGCGCAGATACGCAGATATAATCATCAAGTTTTAGTTGTTACAGCGTGGTAGGGGCGAACTACGTTCGCCCGTTTTTGCGGTGGTTATCTTTGGTGGCGGGCGAACGCAGTTCGCCCCTACGAGGCTGTATGAACACCCCGACAAACCCCAATTTACATTCAAATTTTGATTTATCGGGGAGCTATCAGCAGCCGAGGACAGGCCATATCCTTAGCATTCGCTGCATCCCGTACCGTGGGCGCTCGCGCACGTCCCCTCTTCTTTTGCCGCTCGCGGCAAAAAATTCACCCTCACCACCGCAAAAACCTGAAAAGGGGGAAAAAAGATGCGAACAAAGCAAAAAGCCCCCAAACGGGGCGATCAATCAAAAATTATCGTTCCTTCTACCCGCGATGTGCGCTGTCCCCTTTTTTGAAGGTTTTGGAGGTGGAGGATGTGAATTTCTTTGCCCGTGAGGGCAAAGAAAGAGAAGGAGGAGGGCACTTTTGCAAAAGTGCCCTCCTCCTTCTCCTTTTCCCCAAGAGAAATTATTTCATTTTCACAATGGCATCACCCAGCTTGCTGCCGATGACCACGGTGGCGTGATCGTAGGCGTCGTACAGGCCGGTCTTGCCGCCCACGCTCATATCGGGGCCGTCCTTGGTGAAGGTAATGGTGGTATTAAAAGCATCACAGGCGATGTGATACTCCACGGTTGCCATGTTGTAAAGATGGTAGTCCACGTACTTATAGGTGCCGATCTTAGCGGTGGAGCTGCCGGCTCTGTCCTTCATATTAGCGGCGCTGCAGGGCCAGAGCACAATGCGGGCCTTGGTCAGCTCGTAGAGCTCACGCTCGCAGCCGCTGCCGCCGTGGTGCGCCACCTGCACCATATCGGACTCCAGATAGCTGCCGTACATGGCGCGCAGGTAGGCGCTGCCCTTGGTCTCCAGGTCGCCCAGCCACAGAATGTTAGCGGGCGTGCCCTGCACGTTGCCGCTGCCGTCGGTGTTGTTCATGGTGGTGCGGATGACGGTGGAGGTATTGTTGAAGCGCTCCAGAGTCTGGGGATAGATATCCTCGTGGGTGTAGAGCACCTCCATCTCGATGTTGCCAAGGTACAGCTTCATGCCGGTGTGCACCTTCAGATACTTGGTGCTGCCCTGGGTGTAATTGGAGATGGTGTTGAGGGCGTTGCGCACGTAGAGGTTAGGATTGCTGGTGTTGTAGCACTCCATATCAGAAGCGTTGTTGGCGATCAGCAGATCCATTTTGAGGGATTGGCCGTAATTCTTGCACATATCCACAAAGGTAACGTAGTGGTCGTTGTGGCCGTGGGTCAGAAACCATGCGGCAATGTTGATGGGATTGGATTTGGAGGGTGCGGAGCCGAAGGTCTGGGTGTGCAGATCGTTCAGCACGTTATAAAGGCGCTTGTACTCGCCCTTGCCGCCAACGCCGCCGTCCAGCACGATGAAGGAGCCATCCTCCAGCTGGATCACGTAGCAGTTACCGCTGACGTAATCCGCAGCGCCGTAATCGTAGCGCACGGCGGTGACGCGGGTATCGGTCACCTTGGTGTAGCTGTTGAAGCTGGGGGAGAAGATGGCTTTGTCGTAATCGTTGCCCACGTCGTCGGACTTGCCGATGACCAGGCGAATGCACTTGTCGTACATCGTGACGCCCTGGCTGAAGGCGTGCTTGCAGTCGGCGTAGGCGGTATACAGCAGCACCTTAGTGGAGGTGTTGCGGTAGGTACGGAAGATGCTGCCCTCAATGCTGTTCTCCTGCAGCAGCACGTAGCCGGCCTCGGGCAGAGTGGCACAATAGGCGTTGAAGGCCTCGGCGTTTACACCCTTACCGGTATAATACAGCTCTACGGAGCCCTCGCCCACGTCAACGGAGCCGGTGAGCTCCACACCCTCCCCTTCGGGCGTGGGCACGTCCAGCGTCCAGCCAAAGTCCTTGGTGGCGGTCATGCGCAGCTCGGCAGGCCATACCACCAGCTTTTTACCGTTCTCGTCGGTGGTGGCGCCAAGCGAGATCAGATCCTCGAACATCGTGATCGCCTGGCGCAGACCATTGTCGTTATGGCCCGCTACCACCACAGTCTGGTCGTACAGCGCGACACCGTATTCCTCCACACCAATGCTCTTGATAAAGCTCATGCTGGCATCGCGGTTCAAGCGGCCGATCAGTACCTCGCGGGCGGTCTTTTCCTTCTTGTCCGTTTTCAGCTCCAGAGAGGTGGAGGTGTTGTTCACCACCTGCTTCAGCGCATCGCGCACCTGCTTTGCCGCCACCACGCCGTAATCCAGGGCGTCTGGATTTTCTGCGTCGTATTCCGAGTTCGGCCCACGACCGTCGTTCTTGGTGTCGTCCCACTCCTCGTTATACAGCACGGAGTAAGAGCCGGTGATCTGTACTGTGGGCGCGTTGGAAACCACGGTCTCCTTCACGGTGATGGTGGTGCCCTCGCCGGTAAGGCAGGCCTTGCGGAAGGCCTCCACAGCCACGACGGTCATCAGCTTGGTGGTGCCGATCACCACGATCTTACCGTCCACGACGCCAAAGGCGTAGCCCTCGCCCTCGATTTTCCCGAGGAGCTCAGCGGTCTGGGGGCGGCTGGTGTCGCCCACCAGGATCTCCGCCTCGGTCTCCACCATGGCGGTAGAGGTGCCGGTCTTGATCGTCTTTCCGACAACGGCGGAAACGGTGTCACCAAAATGCTTGATCCACGCGCCGAAGGTGTTCTTGTAGCTGCTGTCGTACACCAGCTGATAGCCGGAAAGGTCGACGGTCACTTCCTTCTTTTGGCAGGACGTGAAGCACAGCAGCGCTCCTGTCAGCAGGCAGATACAAAGCAACAGGGATAGGCTTCTCTTCATCAATTTCATAAATTCCTCCTTGCTTGCACGGGCGCAATGCGCCAAAGCGTACAATGTTTTACCTTTACAGTATGACATGCCCCGGCGTTCTTAACAAGGACGGATTTTGCCAAAAAGCAACATATCTTACGATTGGCAAGCCGCTTTACAAAATGTTTACAAATGTCGGTGGTTAAAATTCTCTATTGTGTATCCCCCTTGCTTTTGCGTAGGTGAAAGTCCACAAATGGGAGAGGCTCAAAGGAAAAGTGAGCGGGGGCGTCCAATACCATGAAGTCAAGAATTGCTATCCTCACCCCCAGGTCCTTCGCGACGCATGCCCCTTTTTGTTATTTCCCGACTATTATCTGTACCCGATAGGAGGCGCATGCCCTCGGCGCCGCCGAGCGCGGGTTTGCCCACTATAAACGGCAACATCCCAATAGGCGGGCGACCGTAGGTCGCCCCTACGAGGCTGTATACCCAAAATTTAGCATTCAAATTTTGATGTATTGGTGGGAAGGCGGGAGCAGGAGGAGGGCGCTTTTGCAAAAGCGCCCTTTTGAGGGAGAGGAGGCGCTTTTTGCAAAAAGCGCCTCCTCTCCCTGTTGCCGTTTTCGCATCACGCATCGCAAATCGCGTTTTGCTCGCGTTCTGCGACGGCTGCCACTCCTTAGCGCTCGCTGCATCCCACACAGTGGGCGCTCGCGCACGTCCCCTCTTTTTTGCCCCAAGGGACAAAAAA
>JAFTQT010000084.1 GCA_017462615.1 Clostridia bacterium
CTCCCTCTGACGAGGGAGGTGGATCGCGCCAGCGAGACGGAGGGAGAGAATCCCGCTCCCCAACAAATCAAAACCGGAAACCCGGTTCCATTCGCTATGAATTGCCCAACCTCTTTTTTGAAGGTTTTTGCGGAGGTGAGGGTGAATTTTTTGCCCAGAAGGGCAAAAAAGAGGGGACGTGCGCGAGCGCCCACTGTGTGGGATGCAGCGAGCGCTAAGGAGTGGCAGCCGTCGCAGAACGCGAGCAAAACGCGATTTGCGATGCGTGATGCGAAAACGGCAACAGGAAAGAGGAGGCAATTTTTGTCAAAAAGAGCCTCCTCTCCCTCAAAAGGCGGCTCTTGCAAAAGCGCCCTCCTCCTGCTCCCGCTTTTCCTCCCCGATAAATCAAAATTTGAAGCACCAATTCAGAAATTTTTAGCAAAGAAGTCGATTTTGGCGCAATATTTTACAAAAAAGAGGGAAATCGTCAAGATTTTGCTATCATTTTGGCGCGGCTCATGTTATAATGAACACAGGATAACACCGTGCCACTGGTGGTGCGGAAAGGAGCAGAATATGAATTTGATCTTAGCAAGAGTGGGCGCGCATCCCACCGTAGCCTTCGCGGCAGCGGAGCTTTCTCGCTATCTCCGTCAGATGGACGGAACACTTTTTGTGGAGGAGCGCGTTTACGACGCGGTAGACCCCACCCTTACCCACGTGCTGTGGCTGGGACTTGATGGCACCATGCCCTATGATGCCGACAACGACGGCTTTTCTATTGCCGTGAAGGATGGCGCAGGACGCATCACCGGTGCCAACGAGCGCAGCGTGCTGATGGCCGCTTACCGTTTGCTGCAGGAGCTGGGCTGCCGGTTCCTTTTCCCCGGCAAGAGCGGCGAGATCCTGCCCGCCCGTACCATTGATTCCGCGGCCTTGACGCTGACGCTGCAGGAAAAGCCCTCCTACCGTCACCGTGCCATTTGCATTGAGGGCGCGGTGGCTTACGAGCACGTAAAAAACACCATCGATTGGCTGCCCAAGGTGGGTATGAACGGCTATTTCGTGCAGTTCAAGACCCCCTCCTGCTTCTTTGAGCGCTTTTATAACCAGACCGCCAACCCTGCCATGCCTACCTCTCCCATCAACGATGCGGACGTAGATCGCATCATGGCACGGCTGGAGGAGGACATCGCTCTGCGTTCTCTCGATTATCACGCCATGGGTCACGGCTGGACCTGTGAGCCCTTCGGCATTGCCGGCACCAGCTGGGTGGTAGATCACAGCGAGCTGTCTCCCGAGGTCACCCGGCACCTGGCGCTGCTGGGCGGCAAACGGGAGCTTTTCCGCGGCGTGGCGCTGAATACCAACCTTTGCTATTCGAACAAGGAGACTCGCCAACGGGTGGTGGACGCGGTCGCGGACTACTGCAAGGCGCATCCCCAGGTGAATTTCCTGCATTTCTGGCTGGCGGACGGCGCCAACAACCATTGCGAATGTTCGGAATGTGTCAAAGCACTCCCCGCTGATTTTTACGTCATGCTTCTCAACGAGGTGGATGCACGCCTCACCGCCGAGGGCATTTCCACCCGCATCGTGTGTCTGCTGTATCGCGATCTTTTGTGGGCGCCGGAAAAGGAAACGTTCCACAACCCCGATCGCTTCGTTCTGATGTTTGCGCCCATTTCCCGCACCTATACCAACGCCTTTGCGGATTTTGACGCTACGGAAAAGGTGGAGATCCCGCCCTTCGAGCGCAACAAGCTGACCATGCCTCGTTCTGTTGCCGCCAACGTGGCCATGCTGCGGAATTGGCAAAAGCTCTTGCCCGGCGACAGCTTTGATTTTGACTATCATCTGATGTGGGATCACGATGTGGATCCCGGTTATATGGAATGTGCCCGTATCCTGCACACCGATATGGCGGGGCTTGACAAGATCGGCCTTGACGGTATGGTCAGCTGTCAGCTGCAGCGTGCGGCCTTTCCCACGGGGCTGCCGCAGTACGCCATGGCCAAGGCTCTGTGGAACAAGCACTCCCGCTTTGAGGACGTGGTGGAGGAGTATTTCACGGCGGCCTTTGGCGAGGAGGCCGGGGCGGTGGTACAGTACCTGACCACCCTTTCCACCCTCTTTGATCCGCCCCGTGTACGCGCCGAGCGGGAAAAGGCCTTTGACCGCGTACACCGTGACTGCGCCGAGGCGCGTCGCGTGGTAGCGGCCTTCCGGGAGGATGCGGGACTGGCCTACGACGACCCGAACCCTTCCCGCCGTTATCTTGCCTATCACGCAGATCTCGTTCTTTCTTACGCGGATTGGCACGAGGCGCTGCTGGGCGGCGGCACCGAGGCAGATCGCGAGGCGGCCAAGGCGACGCTGACCGAGACCGTTCATCGCATCGAGCCATACGTGCATGAGGTGTTTGACGCTTGCCTGTATAAGGACACCCACTTCCGCCGTTACCTGAAGCGGCATCTGGAGGGATAAGCCGGAGGTAGAGGAGGTGCTTTTTGCAAAAAGCACCTCCTCTTTCCTGTTGCCGTTTTCGCATCACGCATCGCAAATCGCGTTTTGCTCGCGTTCTGCGACGGCTGCCACTCCTTAGCGCTCGCTGCATCCCACACAGTGGGCGCTCGCGCACGTCCCCTCTTTTTTGCCCCAAGGGACAAAAAA
>JAFTQT010000085.1 GCA_017462615.1 Clostridia bacterium
GTTCAAAAAAGGCTAAGCCGATGAACAGAAAGCAGATAAAAGATAAGCGTAGAATGTGTTTGTGAGAAAGGCTCCCTCCGAGAGGGAGCTGGCACGGCATGCCGTGACTGAGGGAGAGTGCGGGACTGAGGGAAAGCAGCTGTGATATGGCGAGATATCAATTTTAGTACACGCGGGCTCCTTCCACCGCAAGCGGTCCCCCTTCCTCCCGGAGGAAGGCTTGTGTAGCAACCCGTTTACGGGTAGCAAGTAACAGTTGCCAAGCTGGCAGGCCAATCTTAAGCGCACTTGTGCGTAGCCATGTAGTATCGGCAAAATCGCGTTGCGATTCTTGCCACCAAGAATGCAGAACTGCATTCTTGGAATAGGGCATATGCCCGAAATTGAAATACCCCCCGTTTTACGGGGGGTTTTTATTGCATATAAAAAGGCGAATGGATACTTGACAATGACATCGATTCACTTTATAATAATAAGGAAAAAATGCATCTGCGAGGTGTTTTATGAGTAGAATTACAGAATACGTTATTATTGTTTCTGTCACCGCTACCACTAACGAGCGTCGCGCGGCCTCCTTCCTGCGCGAAAATATCAAGCTGGTCTGCGGCAAAGCGCCGGAGATCCGTCAGGACAGCGCCGCGCCCGTGCCGTGCGAGATCGTGGTGGGCAAAACCAGCCGTGAGGTGCTGGACGGCGTGTCCTTTTCCCGTTCCCGCGAGGGCGTTTGGGAATATGAGCTGCGCTTGGCGGGAAAACGGCTGTATCTGACCGGCCTTGGCGTGCCGCCGGAGACCGAGCCCCCCTATACCTCGGCTTATCGCAAGCTGGATGACGGCTGCGTGGGCACGGTGCTGGCCGCCTATCATTTCGTGGAGGATATTCTCGGCTATCAATTTGTGTACGCCACCTTTGACGCCTTTCCGGAAAATGAGACATTGGAAATGCCGGAGCAGTATGCCTATTCCTTTACACGTGCTGCCTTCCGCCGGCAGCTGCCGCAGAAGATGGAGGGTGCAGCCCTGCATTTCCTGCAATGCTCCGAGTGCCTGGATATGAACAATCAGAGCTTCATCATCCAAACGGCGGCAGGCAAGCTGATCGTTTTTGACGGCGGCCATCCCGAGGAGACCGAGCGCTTGCTTCGTTCACTGGAACATCTTGCGGGCGGCAAAAAGCCCCACGTCAGCGCGTGGTTCTTTTCCCATCTGCATGACGACCACTACGGCGTATATTTGACGCTGTGTCAAAACGAGGCGCTCCGTGCACGGCTTACGGTAGAAAAATTCTACTGTCACCTGCTGCCGGAGGAGTTCTATACCAAGCTCTCACCGGAGGCGAGGGAGGGGCGCGCCACCGTGCGCCGGCTACTTCTGGAGTCTGCCGATACTGTCGGTGCCGAGGTGGTGACGGTGCAGAAGGGCGATGTGATCCGCCTGGACGAGATCGCCTTTGAGGTGATCCACGTGCCCGATATGGCCTTTGCCACCAAAATGAACATGAACGATTCCAGCGTGGTGTATAAAATGCTTTGCGGCGGGCAGTCGGTGCTGTTTCTGGGTGATGCGGAGTGGGTGTGCAACAACGACCTGCTTGAAAACTGCCGCGAGAGCCTGAAGAGCGACGTGGTGCAGGTGGGTCACCATGGCTGTGGCAACGTGTCCCGAGAGTGCTATGAGGTCATCGGCGCCACCGCCTATCTCTGGCCCATTGGACCGCGCTTCTGGTACGGAGAGAGTGGGGAAGGACTGAACACCCACAACACCGGCGTCATTCGCTCCCGTGTGTATATGAAGGAGATCGGCGTCAAGCCGGAAAACGTCTACGTGAATATGGATCGCATCATCTCTCTCCCGCTCCCGATCCCGCTGGCGTAAAGCGGGGAAGGAACGTGGGAAGGAGGAGGGCACTTTTGCAAAAGCGCCCTCCTCCTTCTCTTTCTTTGCCCCATCGGGGCAAAGAAATTCACTACCTCCACCTCCAAAACCTTCAAAAAAGGGGACAACGCACATCGTGGGTGGAAGGAACGATAAATTTTGATTTATCGGGGAGTATGTGATAGCGCGGTGCGATCATATGTGTGTCAGGCTCCCTCCGGGAGGGGGCTCCCGCGAAGCGGGTGGGGGAGCCCACGTACACTGAGTTTTTTATCTCGCCATATCACGAGTGCTTTGTTATAGTTGCGCTGGCTCCCCCAGTCTCGCATACGCTCGCCAGCCCCCTCCCGGAGGGGGCCTTTTGTTGAGTGTGATCATCCCCCGACAAACCCCAATTTGATAAAATTTTTTCGGAGGGGATGGTCGTTGCTTCCTTTGATCTGCTCTCAAAAATGTCCAAATTGCAAAGGAATGATGTTGAAAATGTGAAAATTTGCACTCTCCAGGAAAAAATGAGAAAAAACTTTGCTAAAATCCTTGACAAAGGGCAAGAATAGTGGTATATTTTTAGTTGTGAGTTAGCACTTTCAAAACGAGAGTGCTAAAATGCACCGAAAGGAGGGCGCGAATATGTCTGTACATCACGGTGAGCTCAGCGAACGGAAAAAACTGATCCTGAAAGCTATCGTCGAGGCGCATATTCAGGGAGGAGAGCCTATCGGCTCCAAGTATATTACGGAAAGCAAGCAGCTTTCCTGCTCCTCTGCCACCATCCGCAATGAAATGGCGGAGCTGGAGGCCCTCGGTTATCTGGAGCAGCCTCACACCTCTGCGGGACGCATTCCCAGCAAGCAGGGCTACCGCCTTTACGTGGATACGCTGCTTGAGGAATACGCCATGACCGCCAAGGAGATCGCCCAGATCAATCAGTTGATGAAGATCAAAATGTCAGAGCTGGATCAGATCCTGGAAAAGGCCTCCAAGGTGGCATCGAGCCTCACGAATTACACGGGCTTCGCCATCAAGCCCCGCGCCCACGCGGTGACGGTGACGAAATATGAGGCAGCCATGATCGACCCCCACAGCTTTATCCTCATCATCGTAGCCTCCAACGGCGCGGTAAAGACCCGCAACGTGATTACGGAAGGTGAGCTTTCCGAGCGTGTTCTCGCGCGGCTTTCCGCCGCTCTCAACGAGCTGGTGGTGGGACTGGATGCGGGGCAGATCTCGCTGCCCATCATCATCGCGCTGGAAAATCGGATGTCCGGTGACACGGTGCTGGTGAACACGGTGATGAAGAGCATCTACGAGGTGTTAAGTGAGCTGGATAGTGGCGAGCTAAAGGTCAGCGGCCTTGACAGGCTTCTGCAATATCCGGAGTTTTCCGATGCGGAAAACCTCGGCGAGCTGCTGGGAGCATTGGAGCGCAAGGACGATATTCTTGACCTGGTTTCGGACTCTGACGGCGAGAACGTCAGCGTGGTGATCGGCTCCGAGAGCTCGGTGAAGGTCATCAACAATTCCACCCTTGTTTTCAAGCCCATTCGCAGCAACGGCAGGACGGTTGGCGCCGTCGGTGTCATTGGCCCCTTGCGCATGGACTACGCCCGCGTGCTGGCCACGCTGGATAATTTGGGCGGCAATATCAGCTATTTGCTGAGCGAGCCGCACACGAGTAAAGGAGAAGATCATGACGGATGAAGTGAAGAACGAGACCGTCACCGACGAGGCAGCCGCCGCGCCGGTGGAGGAAGCACCTGCCGCCACGCCGAAGAGCAAGAGCGACAAGGATAGCAAGAAAAAGCAACGACAGCTCGAGGCAGAAATTGCCGATCTCAAAAAGCAGCTGGAGGAGGCAAAGGCTGAGGCCGCCGCCAAAAACGATCAATGCCTGCGGATCGCCGCAGAGTACGACAACTTCCGCCGCCGCACCCAGAAGGAGCGGGAGGGCATTTATACCGACGCGTACGGCGACGCGCTTTCTGCGCTTTTCCCGGTGGTGGATAACCTGGAGCGTGCCGCGCAGTACAGCGACGGCGAGAACGTAGCAAAGGGCGTGGAAATGACGCTGAAAAGCGTCAAGGAGACCCTGGAAAAGCTGGGAGTTTCGGTCATTGATCCCATAGGCAAGGAATTTGATCCCAATCTCCACAACGCCGTGATGCACGTGGAGGATGAAAGCGTGGGAGAAAGCGTCGTGGTAGAGGTTCTGCAAAAGGGCTACTGCCGCGGCGAGCGCGTGCTGCGCTATGCAATGGTTAAGGTTGCAAATTAAAAAGAAACAAATTTGAATTTATTATATTGAAGATATTCTTCAGGAGGATTGATTATTATGGGAAAAATTATTGGTATTGATCTTGGTACCACCAACTCTTGTGTAGCAGTTTACGAGGGCGGCGAGCCCATCGTGATCCCCAACCCCGAAGGCGCCAGAACCACCCCTTCCGTGGTGGCCTTCTCCAAGACCGGCGAGCGCATGATCGGTCAGGTGGCA
>JAFTQT010000086.1 GCA_017462615.1 Clostridia bacterium
CAGAATTGTCGAGATATTTTTCGCACTTGCTGTGCTTCATACTATCTCTCGTTGTTCAATTTTCAAAGATCATTTCGCCGCCGTTTTCACAGCGACCCCGTTATTATACCACAACCTTCTTCGCTTGTCAATACCTTTTTCAAAAGTTTTTTAACTTTTTTTCGAGGTTCTTTCAAGCCGCCGTGGCAGCCCTCTCAGCGAGAGCCTTTATATATTATCACTCCCGTTCCGTTTTGTCAAGGGGGTTTCGAAAATTTTTTGAATTTTTTTCCGAAGGGCGCTATTGACATCCTCGCGAGCACTATATATAATAAATGTAGCTTTTCCACAAGGAGGCTTTTTTATGCATCGTTTTTTTGCACCCGTTGCCATTGACACGGTCAACGAGCGTTCCTACCCTTTTTATATAGAGCAGCTGCGGGCGGCACAGATCGACCGCGTGATCCTGTGCTGCGTGGGCGAGGTTGCCTCGGAGAGCGGCACGCTTTTTGAGGATCCCGCAAGGCTTGCACATTACATCAAGCAATTTTCAACAGACGGCTTCGAGGTCGGCGTCTGGATGGACTCCCTTGGTCACGGTGTGGTGCTGAATCACGCCAAAAAGGCAGAGATGCTGCCTTACTCTCCCATCGTGGGGCTGGACGGCAACCGCACGCCCTACGCCATCTGCCCATTGGACCCGCAGTTTCGAGCCCGCTACGCCAAGGCACTACAGACCGTGGCCGCCATGCACCCGGATCTGATCATGCTGGACGACGATTTCCGCCTCAACACCCGCGGAAACGTCTATAACCTGGGATGCTTTTGTGAGCAGCACATGGCCGCCTTTTTTGCGCGCATTGGAAAGGAGATCCCCCGCGAGGAGCTGGAGACGCTGCTGTTTTGCAGCGGCGAAAGCCCCTACCGCACCGCCTGGCTGGAGGTACAGGGAGAAAGCCTGCTTTCCTTCGCCCGTGAAATGAGAGGAGCCGTGGATAAGGTAGACGCGACAGTGCGCCTCGGGGCCTGTATGTGCTTTGACACCTGGGATCTGGACGGTACAGACGGCGTCGAGATCGCCCGGGCGTTTGCAGGCAGCACCAAGCCCTTTTTGCGCACCATTGGCGCTCCTTATCACGATCGGCGCATTGCCGCGGCGGTGGAATACACCCGCGTGCAGGCCGCATGGTGTCGACAGACGGACAAGGACATCGAGGTTTCCGCCGAGGGCGACGTGTATCCCCGTCCGCGCTACAACGTGCCCGCCCGTTTTCTCGAGCTGTTTGATCTGGCGCTGATCGCCACCGGCGCAGTGGACGCCGATCAGAAATATATGTTTGATTATAACAGAAGCGTGTTTTACGAAACCGGCTACGTGGAGCGGCACCTGAAAAACCGAGACCTGCGCCGGGGCGTGGACCAGCTCTTCCGGGGCAAAACGCCTGTGGGCATTCACGTCTTTGAGGAAATGCGCAAGGTCAAAACGTGGGATATACCCGCAGAAAAGCCCGCCGGGCTCTGTACGTATCTGCACAGCAGCTTTCCAAGCCGTGCGGCACGGCTGCTGGCCGAGGCAAGCATTTCCACCGCCTATACGGAGGGAGACTACCCCGTGGCTGTCTTTGGGGAAAACGCGCGGCACGTGCCCCTCACGGCGCTCCGTCACGGCGCACTGCTGGACGCGAAAGCTGCAGCCATTCTCCGGGATCGCGGCGTCGACGTGGGCTTGCTGAAGGCAGCGCCCACCATTGCCACGGCGGAGCGCTTCCCGAAGGAGGATGACGAAATGCCCATTTCCGATGGACTCTCCCTCCACGCGCTTACCTGCGCCCCCACGGCCAAGCCCCTCTCCACGCTGCTGCCCGCCGGTACCCCCGGCGCTTACCTCTACGAAAACGTCGCCGGGCAGCGCTTCTTCGTGCTGGCGGAGGACAGCTATCACAGCGCCCGCACGCCGCAGCCCAACTATCACGGCAGCTACCACCGTCAGCGGCAGCTGCTCGACGCCATTCCGTGGCTTTGCGGCAAGCCTCTGCCCGCCGTTTGCGCTCAAAATCCCTACCTTTATATGATCACCTCCCGCGGCGAGGACGGCAGCCTCGCGGTGGCGCTGCTCAACAGCTTTGAGGACGAGATCCCCACCCCCACCGTCACGCTGGATCGCGCCTACGCAAGCATCCGCTTTGTCAACTGCACGGGCGAGCTGCACGGCAACGTGGTCACGCTCTCGGAGATCTCCCCCTACGGCTTCGCGGCCTTTGAGATTACCCCCTGAACGGTATTGAAAAAAGCGCTTTTGCATCGCAAAAGCGCTTTTTTGATACGGCTTTTTCTATATTTTCAATATCAAAGCTGCAACAGCGCGTCCAGCCCCAAAAGCTCCGCAAGGATGCCCACGGTAACGCCCACGGCAAGGAGCACCGCCATCAGCAGCAGACAGCTCCGACGGTTGCGGTGGGTGCGCAAAAGCACCAGCAACCCCGCGCCCGCGCCGGGCAAAAGCCCCGCCAGCAGCGCGCCTATGGAGAGCACGCCCTCGGCGTAGAGAGTGGCTATTGCCACGGATGCGGCGCAGCTGGGCACAAGGCCGATCAGCGCCGCCGCCAGAATACCAAGGAGGGGCACCTGCTGCAAAAAGGCCACCAGGGCCTCCATGGGCACCAGGGCAAACAGCGCCTCCAGCGCCAGATTGATCAGCAGCACGAAGAGACCAATCCGCCACGTATGATGCAGCGCCGAGCGCAGCACGCCCCGCTCGCAATGGCAGCCCTCCTCGCGGCAAAGCTCCGTTACCCCGACGGTACCCCTCCGACGGCAGGAAAGCAGATCCGCCAAAAAGCCCACCAGGGCAGCTGTGATGAATTTTACCCCCAAAACGGTGAGGATTATGCGTGGGGAAAGTCCCCGCCCGAGGAAAATGGCCAGCATTTCGTCGGAGGTGGAGAGAAACACCGCGAGAAGAGTGCCCACCGTCACCACGCCGCCGGCATAAAAACCCGCCGCCGCAGCGGAAAAGCCGCATTGGGGCAAAAGACCCAGCGCGGCGCCCAGAAGGGGGCCCACGCGGCCGCTTTTTTGAACGATCTTCTCCACCCGTTCCCCGGCTTTATGCTCCAAAAGCTCCATCAGAAGATAGGTGAGAAAGAGGAAGGGCAGCAGCTTCAGCGTATCAAGGAATCCGTGGGAAAGAATATGCTCTGCTTCATGCAACACCTCTGGCATCACGCCCGCCCTCCCTTCGCGCAGATAGCGCAGGTGCCGTACAGCACCGAGCGACCGTTATCCAGCAAAAAGCCGTGGGATTCCGCCAATCGGTCGCGGATCTCCCGGCTGCAATGGCATTTCAGGTGAGAAATCTTACCGCAGGAAAGGCATTGCAGATGCAAATGCCCGGCGCAATCGCCATCCTCCCCCACGTATTGGTACACGGGGCCACCGTCCTCCGCGCGGAACCGACGCACCTCGCCGCTCTCCGCAAGGCCGGAAAGCAGCCGATACACCGAGCTTTTTCCCGGGGCGCTCCCCTCTGCGGCCAATCCAGCATAAACCTCGTCGGCCGTTTGTGGCGGTGCAGCCGCCACGCGCTTCAAATACTCCACCAAGGCCGTGCGGCCGGCAGTCTGATATTGCTTTTTCTCCATTTCAAAACCTCAATTTGAGAATTATTCTCATATTGTATCACAAAGAGGGAGAAATGTCAACCCCCGCGCAAAAACTCCCCCGCCGCCCTTGACAAACACGCCGCCAAGTGCTACAATAAATAAGATCACATCGAATGGGAGGTGCGCCATGACGAGACCCTTGTTTATCGTTTTTGAGGGCATTGACGGCTGTGGAAAATCCACCCAGCTGCAATTTTTATCCGCATATCTGCAAAAACGGGGCAGAAAAGTGGCAACCACCGCCGAGCCCACCGACAGCGTCACGGGCAAAATGCTCCGCGCGGCGCTTTCGGGAAAGGATCCCCGCACGGCTGCGGAGATGGCCGCGCTCTTCACGCTGGATCGCATCCATCACAATAAGGCCGAGGACGGTATCGAAAAACGCCTCAAGGACGGCTTTGACGTGATCTCTGACCGCTATTATTACTCCTCCCTGGCCTATCAAGGCAGTCTTACGGATTATGATTGGGTGCGGCGAATGAACGTGGATTGCCCCGAGATCCGCACGCCCGACATTTGCATTTTTCTGGACATTTCCCCCGCCGCCGCCCTTGCCCGCATCGGCAAACGGGGTGAGCAGAGGGAGATCTACGAGAAGGAGGAGACCCTCACCCTCTTCCGCGCCACCTTTATGCGGGTGTTCGACACCCTTACCGACAACGTGGCCATTATCAACGCCGAGGGCACGCCCGAGGAGGTGGCGGCACGGATCGCCGCCGCTGTGGAACCGCTATTAAATTAAAGGAGATAAATAAGATGATGAAAGCAGTTATGTACGGTGCCGGCAACATCGGCCGCGGCTTTATTGCCGAGCGCTTTTACCTTTCCGGCTATCACACCACCTTTATTGACGTCAATCTGGAGGTGGTCAACGCCATGAACGAGGCGGGAAAATACCCCATTTTCGTGACCCGTGGTGACGCATACGTGCCCGATTGGGTGGAGAACATTTCCGCCGTCAACGGTCGCGACGAGCAGGCCGTGGTGGCCGCCATTGCCGAGGCTGACGTGATGGCTACCGCCCTTGGCGCCAACATTCTCCCCTTCGTGGCACCCCTCATTGCCAAGGCCATTTCGGCACGCAAGGCCGCAAACAAGCCCCTCAACATTCTCATCTGTGAAAACCTGGTGGGCTCCGGTGAGTATCTGAAGGGTCTCGTTGCCCCCCACGTTCCCGCCGAGGATCAGGCCTTCTTTGAGGAGAACATCGGCTTCGTATCCGTATCCGTCGGTCGAACCGTCCCCCCCACGGCAGACGAATTCAAGGCACAGCATCCCCTGGCCGTCTGTGCCGACGTGTACAGCGAGCTGCCCGCAGACGCTACGCAATTCCGCCCCGTTGGCGGCGAAATCCCCCCCGTTAAGGGACTTGTTCCCTTCTCTCCCTTCTCCTTCTACATCGAGCGCAAGCTGCTGGTGCACAACATGGGCCACGCCCTGACCACCTATATTGCTTATCAGAAGGGACTTGAAACCATCTACGACGCCGTTTGCGACGGCGAGATCAAGTACGTTCTGTTCCGTGCGCTGGTCGAGTCTGCCCGCGCTCTCGCGAAGCGTCGCGGCGTGCCCACCGACGATATGATGCAGTTCGTGGAGGAGCTGATGGTGCGCTTTGAGAACAAGCTGCTGGTGGATACGCTGGATCGCGTGGGCCGCGATCCCAAGCGCAAGCTCTCCCCCGACGACCGTCTGGTAGGTGCCTTCCGCATGGTGAAGGAGGAGGGCGGCTGCCCTGCTCACATCGCCGTAGGCATTGCGGCAGGCTATCTGTTCGATATGCCCGGTGACGCGGCCGCCGCAGAGATTTCTGCCTATACGACCGAAAACGGTATCGAAAAAGCCCTGGCAACCTACAGCGGTATCACCGATGCCGAGGACGTTGCCATGATCAAGACCTTCTACGATCTTTTCGTTGCCAAGGCACCCTTCTCCCGCTTCGTAGAGGTGCTTTCCGAAATGAAGGGCAAGTACGCGCATCATTAAATATAAAATAGAAAGATCCACCCCGTTGGGGTGGATCTTTCTATTTTATATCACTCTCTGATCAGCGTTGCCGCCTTATCGCAAAGCGGCTCTGCAATATGTCTGTAGGTATCAAAATCGTAATGTCGCTCCATAGACCAGGTGCGCTCGGCAAAGGCGGGCATATTTTCCAGCAAGCGTGTGATCAGCTGCTCGTACTCCATCCCCCACGCGCAAAGGGTAGCGCCCAGCACCTTTTCCGTGGGTGCCACGTGAATGGGATTGAGGGTCGCCACGGAATGCTCCCACCAATGCTGCCAGTTATAAACGTCCCAGTTCAAAATATCCTGCGCGTTCCAACGGCGCTTTTGGCTGGTAACGAAATACAGGGGCTGCCAGGAGGCGTTGATGATCCGGAATCCGTTCCGAAGCAGCTCGGGTGCGGTCTGATAGTGAGATTCCCACGCAATGACAACCGTTTCCTTGGGAATATAATGGGAGCTTTCCGAGCAAAATCCCTCCCAGACCATGGGCGTTTTTCCGAGGGAAAACACGTAAGATGCCACCCTTCCCACGTATTCGCCGTAGAGATCGCGTGCGCTCTGAATACCGTTTTTCTCCATATAAGCACGGCAATCCACGCATTGCTCCCACATCTGATACGGTGCTTCATCGCCGCCGATATGAATGTAGGGCGCTGCCGGGAACAGCTCTACCAGCTCCGCGATCAGCTTTTTCACGCCCTCAAGGCTGCACGCGCTGCCCGCACAAATGAGGCCGGACGGGTCAATTTCAGCTCCCAGCTCGTTATAGAATTTTCCGCCCTCGCGATCGGTATGGTTGGCAAATACGTCGGGGTACACCCGCGTGAGCGGCGTGGCGTGGCCGGGACATTCAAATTCGGGCACCAGCAAAATGCCACGCGCTGCCGCGTATGCGTTCAGCTCCGACATTTGCTCGAAGCTGTAATACTCCCCCGGTGCATTCAGCCGCGGGAACGCCCTGCTGGGGTAGCAATAATGCCGGGAATCTGCCAGATGCAGATGCAGATATTTTACCTTATAGAAAAAGCAGAGATCCACGTACTTCAGCAGCTTGGAAAAGGGCTGAAGCGTCCATTGCGGATCTGTCATGAAGGCACGGTATTCCTTCTCGGGGCGGTCTTCGATCGCCACGCTCTGCACAGACAGCACGCCGTTTTTCACCTCTATCAGCTGCAGCGCGGTGGCAAGGCCGTAGCAAGCGCCCTCAAAGGACGAGGCGCGGATCACCACCGCACCCGCGGTGCTGTCCAGCGCGTAGGCGTCGGCGGCAAGCGTCGGATCCATCCGCAGCTCCACGCCGCCGGGTGCGCCGACCGTCACCCTGACACCGTAAATTTTGAAAACGCTCTCGCAAAAGGCCGACGCGCCATCCTGCCATTCCGCAATATCCGCGCAAACGGTATGAGAAATTCCATGATACTGCTCATTTTGCACTACACATTTTGTGGGGGTCGGAATCAGATTGATCATCAAATAACTCCTTTATCTACGCTTTATTTTACAATAAGTATAACGCATATATTTGCGAAAATCAACCCGTGCTTTTATGAAAAAACCGGGTTGATTTAAGGGGTTGGATCAAGCCTGCCGCTCCTCGGCTGCCTTCATTTCCCGCAGCACGGCAAGGGTAATGGGCAGCGCCACTAGAAAGGCCACCAGGTCTGCAGCGGGCTGTGCCAGATACACGCCCCAGATATCGAGGAAGCGGGGCAGGATCAGCACAACGGGGATAAAGCAAAGCCCCTGTCTTGCAGTGGCCAGCACCGTCGCCCGCCACATCATACCGATGGTCTGCAGCATCATATTGGCCATGACCACAAAGGCCATCAGAGGCATGGCAACCAGCTGACACCGCAGCGCGATAGCACCGATCTGCAGCACCTCCGCGTCGTTTTTCTGGAAAAGCGACACCACCTGCGGCGCCAGAAGGAAGACCACCGTGCAGATGCAAAGCAGGAACACCACCGACACCTTCAGGCAGAAGAAGAAGGCGCGGCGCACGCGGCCGTAGAGCTTAGCACCGTAATTAAACCCGCAAACGGGCTGGAAGCCCTGGCCGAAGCCGATCATGGCGGAGGCCATGAACATGGTGATGCGGGAAACGATGGCCATGGCGGCAATGGCGGGGTCGCCAAAGGCGCGCATCATATTGTTGAGGCACATGGTGGCCACGCTGGCAAGGCCTTGTCTACCAAGGGAGGGCGTGCCGCCACGAACGATCTCCAAAAGATAGGAACCCTTGGGGGTGAAATTTCTCAAATGGATTTTCAGGCTGTCGCCCTTGCTCACGCCCACCAAAAGCAGCACGAAGCTGACCGCCTGGCTGATGACGGTGGCCACCGCCGCGCCAAGCACACCCATGTCAAAGGTGAAGATCAGCAGCGGATCCAACGCGATATTCAGCACCGCGCCGGCAGAGAGCCCTACCATGGAATAAAAGGCGTTACCCTGGAAACGGAGCTGGTTATTCAGCACCAGCGACCCACACATAATGGGCGCGCCAAGCAGGATCACCCGCATATAGTCCTTGGCGTAAGGTAGGATGGTGGGCGTGGCGCCCAGAAGGTAGGTGATGGGCTCCAGAAATACGAGACCTACCACCATAATGAGGCTGCCGCCCAGGATCGACCACACAAAGCCCGTGGCCGCCATGCGCTCCGCCTCCTCTATCCTGCCGTTGCCCAGCATACGGGATATGTAATTGCCGGAGCCGTGGCCGAAGAAAAAGCCCACGGCCTGGATAATGGCCATCATGGAGAATACCACGCCCACGGCGCCCGTGGCACTGGTGTTGTCGAGCTTGCCGACGAAAAAGGTGTCCGCCATATTGTAAAAGGTGGTGACCAGCATACTGATGATGGTGGGCACGGCCAGCTTGCAGATCAGCCGCTCCACCGGCGCGGTGGTCATGCGGATCCGCTTTTCTTCTTGTCTTTTTGCTTCCTCGTTCATAAAATTCTCTTTTCTGTTATGGTAATGCCTTTATTGTATCGCATTTTGTCAAAAAATGCAAGAGCGTTTCGCTGTTTGAAAAGAAAAAGCGCTTCAAAGCGTGGTTCTCATAAGGAAGTTTGATTTCTCCTTGTAGGGACCGGCGTCCTCGACGGTCCAAAAAGGCATAATTGCTCCGCAGAAAACAAATAATTAACCCCGGCAGATTTTCAAAAAAAGTCTGTCGGGGGGGTTACTTTATTCTGTTCGACAAATTGGAATTTGTCGCTTCGTCAATCTAAAAGTTTCCGTTGTTTCTTGATTATAATTTTTTAGATATGAAAAGCAATAAATCATCATTGTTACAGCATGGAGCGTATTGTTCTAATTGTTTTCCCTGATACCACACGCCACTACCGTCTGGAATATAGCCACGCTTGACATAAATTCTTTGTGCTGCACCATACCCCGAATGGACACCAACTGCCAAATATATCATATCAGACACTTTTGCCGCCTCCTGTTCCACCACATCCATAAGATTATTTCCAATTCCTTTATTACGAACGTGGAAAAACACTGTCAAATCAACTATTTCAGGATACCCCAGACCTGCCCAAGGACCTTCCATAGGATTTAATACCAAAGTACATAGTCCAGATACTTCTCCATCATACTCCGCAATAAATACTTTTCTTTTATTTTCTCCCTGTTCTTTGTAGTAATTTTCATAGGTTTCTAAAGACGGATGCCACCCATATGATAAATATGTATCGTATATTATTTTAGCATCATCGACTTCCATGCTTCTAATTAGTAAGTTATTATTTGAAAAATAAACTTCGCTCATTATTTACCTCCACAAATTCTTATTTTCCTAACTGTTCGACTTATTGGAATTTATCATAATTCAATTATTTGTATACATATACAATTTCATCATTAGTAGTATTAATACCTCCTGCTTTTTCATAGCATCTACAAGCAGAGATGTTACTCTTATTCGTTATCAAAAACATTTTCCTACAACCGATACTTTTAGAATGAGAATTAATATATTTTACCAATTCCGTTCCATAGCCATGATTCTGATATTCTTCCAATATA
>JAFTQT010000087.1 GCA_017462615.1 Clostridia bacterium
CGAGGCAGTTATAAGCGAGCAGATTTTTCCAGAGTCGAGCCAAAATTATTGAGGAATATACGAATATTTAAGATAATTTTGGCGATGAATATGGGAAAATATGCCGCTTATAACCTTATGTGTTCGACTCTCTTACGGCTACAGGGCGCGGGAGACGACGGGGGAGTTCATATGCCGCGCTTTGAAATGATGGGCATTTTGGGGGCATATCCCCCCAAACGGTATCAGTTTTCCGTGTGCAGGATGCGGTAAAGCTCGTTTTTCTGCATGCCCCGCGCCTTGGCGGCAGCCTTGATGGCGTCCATGCGGGAAAGCCCCTGCTTTTCATAATATGCCACGTGGTCGGCAGGGGATAGCAGCAGTAGGGGATCGGCCTCTTTTTTGGCGGTTTTCTCGCCCCCTTCTATGACTAAAACGTATTCGCCCCGGGGGTCGTGGGCGGCGTAATGGGCCATGGCCTCTCCCAGCGTGGTGCGATGGATCTCCTCGTTCAGCTTGGTCAGCTCCCGACAAAGGGAAATGCGGCGCCCCTCGCCCAAGGCAGCAGCCAGATCCTTCAGCGTGGTGCGGAGCTTGTGAGGCGCCTCGTGCAGCAGCATCGTCCGCGTTTCCTCGGCAAGGGCCGCAAGGCGTTCTCTGCGGTCGGCTTTATCCTGGGGCAAAAAGCCCTCAAAGCAAAAGCGGCCGGTGGGAAGACCGGAAAGGGTCAGCGCCGTGATGCCGGCGCAGCAGCCCGGCACGGCGGTGACGGGAATCCCGCGCTCCGCGCAAAGCGCCACCAGATCCTCGCCGGGGTCGCTGATGGCGGGGGTGCCTGCATCGGTCACCAGCGCACAGGATTCTCCTGCCGCAAGGCGGTCAGCGATCTCTGCGCCCCGCTCTCTGCGGTTGTGCTCATGATAGGAAATAAGCGGCCTTGAAATACCGTAGATCATCAGAAGTTTCAAGGTGTTGCGCGTGTCCTCGGCAGCGATAAAATCCACCCCGTTCAGCACCTTTTTGGCGCGCTCGGAGATATCGGCAAGATTGCCGATGGGGGTGGAGACCAGGTAAAGGGTGCCCTCCCGGATGCGGTTTTTTTCTTCTTGTTCTCTTGGCATGATAACCCTTTCCGCACGCCTTTCGTGGGGTGCTGCATAGAATGAATGGTGAATAAGCTTTGAGGGGGACGCGTATGGCCATCAAAATTTATATCGATCAGGGACATAACCCGGTGAACCCCAACGCGGGTGCGGAGGGGAACGGTCTGCGGGAGCAGAATCTTGTCTATCGCATCGGGCAGGAGACGGCAGCGTTGCTGCGGCAAAGCGGCAACTACGAGGTGCGGCTTTCCCGTCCCACGCCTGAAACGCAGCTGGGCACCTCCAACGCCACCAGCCTGCGGGCGCGGGTGGACGAGGCCAACGCCTGGGGCGCAGATTATTACCTCAGCCTGCACACCAACGCGTCGGAGCTGGCGGCAGCTACCGGTAGCGAGGCCTTCATTTATGCCAGGGGGACGGTGGCGGAGGCGCTGGCCAATGAGATCCAGGCGGAGCTGCAAAGCAGCACGGGGCTTGTCAATCGCGGCGTGTTTACCCGCCCCTCGCTCTACGTGCTGAAGCGCACCAATATGCCGGCGGCGCTGTTGGAGCTGGGATTTATCACCAACGCTCGGGATGCCCGGCTGATGAACACCCGCCCCGAGCTGTTTGCCGAGGGTATTTACAACGGCATCGTGGATTATACAGGCCTCGCGTGAGACGTTTATTCAAGCCTGCCGGTATCGTAAATTTCTTGGGCTTTTGGCGATAAGTGCCGGAACGGGGTGCCGTTTTCGGCAAGATCGTGCAAAAAGAGGGGCGGCAGAAGAGTGAGACCTTCCCCTGCGCCGAGGCGTGCCTCGGTCAGCACCATGGAGGGCTCCTTTTTGGGGTGGTCGTGAACGAACACCATCCGTTTGGGGGCAAAGCGATGCGCCCGCAGTGCCGCAAACAGGCTTTCCAAGCGATCCGGTCGGTAGACGGTATAAAAGACGCCGCCGAATTTGAGGCATCTTGCTGCGGCGGCGGTGAATTCCGCAATGCCGCCGGAAACCTCGTGGCGGGAGATCTGCTTGGCCGCGCTTGGCGAGGCAAGGCCGCTGTCCACCCGCATATAGGGGGGATTGGCCAGTACCACCTCTACCTCGCGGCCGAGGCTTGTGGCGGAAAGCTCGCGCAGATCGCCAAGAAGTGCCGAAACGGTATCGGAAAATCCGTTTTCTGCGATGTTCCGGCAAGCGACGTCGTGCATGTCGGGCTGGATCTCCACGGCGGTAACGTGGCGGTAGGCTTGCCGCGCTGCCAAAAGAAGAGAAATGATCCCCGTGCCGCAGCCAAGCTCTACTGCCTCGGCTCTTTTGTCGGGACGGCAAAAGGCGGAAAGCAAAAAGGCATCCGTGCCAAAGCGCAGGCTGTCCGCACGCTGCAGGAGGCGAATTTGCTCGTTAACGGTATCAAAAGTTTCCATATCAGCTCCTGTTTACGAAAAAAGCGGCGCGAAAGGGGAAAGCCCCATTCGCGCCGCTTTTCACGGTATGTTTATCACTCGGCCTGGGGAGCGCCAACGGGGCATTCGCCCTCGCATGCGCCGCACTCGATGCACAGATCGGGATTGATCACATACTTGCCGTCAACCTCGGTGATAGCCTCAACGGGGCAAGCCTCTACGCAAGCGCCGCAAGCTACACAAGCGTCGGTAATCTTGTAAGCCATGGTTGTTACCTCCTGAATGTAATATAGGCTGGGAGTGCTTTCGCGCTCCATTAGCTTTCATTGTAGCACATTTTTTGCAAAATGCAAAGGGGTTTTTGCAAAAAAGCGAAAAAATATTTTTGGAAAGGGGAATTTTGTCAGCTTTCCTCGACCGCTTCCGGATCGGGTTCCTCCACGGCTGCCTCCGGTACCGCCTCGGTGGTCTCTGTCTTGGGGCAATGGCCGCAGGGGGTAAGGAGCTTCAGCGTATCTCTGTGGTAGGTGGCGGGCGCCTCCTCCGGTGCCTTATCCAGACGCACCTTCACGGTGCCGGCAAGGGGCGTGCTCTCGGTGACGGTGCCGGTGCCGTCGGGGGTCTCCACACGGGCGTCCTTCTGGGGCGTCAGCGCCGCCTCGGCGGCGTAGGTCTCGTGCTCGTATCTGAGGCAGCACATCAAGCGACCACAGCAGCCCGAGATCTTGGAGGTGTTGATGGAAAGGCCCTGCTCCTTGGCCATTTTCACCGATACCTGGCCGAAATCCGACAGGAACGTGGTGCAGCAGAAGGGTCTGCCGCACATGCCAAGGCCGCCGATGAGGCGGGACTCGTCACGGATGCCGATCTGGCGCAGCTCGATGCGGGTGCGGAACACGCCCGCCAGGTCTCTCACCAGCTCGCGGAAGTCCACACGTCCGTCAGAGGTGAAATAAAAGAGGAGCTTGGAGTTGTCAAAGGTATATTGTGCCTCCACCAGCTTCATGTCCAGCTTATGGCGCAGGATCTTCTCGGCGCAGATCTTCAGCGCCTCCACTTCCTTTTCCCGGTTGCTTTCGTAGCGCTCCCGATCCTCCTTGGTGGCGCGGCGCAGCACGGGGCGCAGGGGCTGGATCACGTCCCGCTCGGCAATGCGGCGGTTCAGCATCACTACCTCACCGTACTCGGGGCCGCGGGCGGTATCCACGATGGCCGCCTCGCCAATGCGGAATTTTTCGTTTCCGGGCGCGAAGAAGTAGATCTTGCCCGCTTGACGGAAGCGAATGCCGATGACCTCCACGGACTTGCCGTCCGGCGCGGGGAAGCCGCAGGGAACGTCCTCCACGAGATAAGCGGCGGTGGCGATATCCACCTCGAATTCAGAGGTATCCACAGCCGTTTCGCTGCGGATATCGCTGCTCTTGGGCGCGAAGGAGGAGAAGGCGTTGGAGTCGAATTCCGCCTCCAGCTCTCGCTTCAGGCTCTCGCTGATGGGGGCGCTTTGCGGACGGCGATTGTTATTGCCGTTGCGGCCGCGCTGATTGTCTTTGTCGCGGCGGCTCTCCTTGGGCGCCTCCGGGCGCTGCTTGCTCTCGGCGGGACGCGCTTGCTGCTCGCGACGCTCGGCACCCTGCTGCTCACGGCGATCTCTGCCGTGGCGATTGTTGCCGCGGCGACCTCTGCCGTGACGGTCACGGTGATTGTTGCCGCCCTCGCGAGGAGTGCCTTCCTTATTGCCCTCGGGCCTGCCGGCCACATCCGCGCCGGCAGTGCGCTCGAGGGGAGGGGCAAAGTTGCCGGGGCGCACGGAAATGCGCTGGCCGCCCTCCTTGTATCCGCCCTCACGGGGCGCGTTTTTCTTCTTGTCTTCCATTCTATATCTCCGTTTCGTATGGTGCGTTTCGGGTTGCTTACGCCAGCAGCCTGCTTGCCAGCAGGGTGACGGTCAGCCTCACGTTGGCGTTGTTGAGAAGGCTTTCCTTCGCCTCCTCCAGGCGGGTGAGGATCGCAAGCAGTCTTGCGGTGGTAAAGCGGGCAGAGAGGTCGGCTGCGGCTTCTCTGTCGGTGTAAAAGATCAGCGGTGCCTCCTCGGTGCGGGAAAGCAGCAGAAGGTCGCGCAGCGCCTCTGACAGCATGGCAAGGTCGGCCAGCAGCGCCTCTCGATTGCGGTCACCGCCGCGCTCCAGTAGTGCCTCCAGGAGGGCGCTGCGACTGCCCTCACAAAGCAGCTCGGCCATGCGCGCGGCAAAGCGACGGCGCTGCAGCAGCGGCTCGCGCTTCTGGGCGTCCAGCAGCAGTCTTGCCTCACCGATCCATCCGCGGGAAAGGAGCAGCAGCTCCGCGAACTCCTCCGGCGCGTCCTTGGCAAGGGCAGCGCCCACAGGCTCCCGCTGCAGATAGCGGCTGAGGGGCGCGTGCGCAATGGGGCGCATTCGATGGATGGGCGCACGGGAGCGCACGGTTTCCAGCAAAGCGTCGGTATCCTCCGCCAGCAGCAAAAAGCAGACGAAGGGAGGCGGCTCCTCCAGGGTCAGCAGCAGCGCGTTCTGCGCCGCCGGCGTCATGGTGTGGGCGTCCTCTATCACGTAAAATTTTACCTCAAGATCGTTGGGCACTACCGCTACGGTGGAGCGCATCTCGCGGATGACCTCCACGCCCAGCGTGGCCTTGTCCGGCTCACGGGAAACCAGCATCACGTCGGGGGAAAGCCCGTCTCTGATCTTGCGACAGCTGCGGCACTCGCCGCAGGGAAGGGGCACACCGTCCTCGCCTCGCCGTTCACAGGAGGCAGCCATGGCGATCTCCCGGGCCAGGGTGTGCTTTCCGCTGCCACGCACGCCGCCCAGGATATAGGCGTGAGAAAATCGGCCGCAGCCAAGCTCCTGTCCCAGCGTCCGGCGGAGGGCTTCGTTGCCCACGATTCGTGGGAAGTATTCCTTCATACGCCTCTCCTTTCCGCCGTTGGTCGGCTCGCGTGCCAAATGACGATACCACTTCAACATATCATTATAGCAGAAAACTCCCTCGCTGTCAAGGTGTGTTTGCGGATTCGGCTGATGGTTTCTTTTGGTGATTTGGGTGGAAAGCGTTTCAAGCAACGGCAAAGATACGGTGCTTTTGCCGTCGCGAAAACCTCCAAAAAACGGTGTCGGAAAACGGAGCTTTTCGAAAAACGGAGCAACGCAAAGCCACCCGAAGAGCATCTTGCTCTTCGGGTGGCTTACTGCTTTTCAATGCTATTGTGGTACAAAACCGACGATGGGGGCGGCAAGCTTGCCGCCCTCATCATATTGGAACATCCCGCAAAGACCGGCAGGGGTCGTTTTATCGCGGCGCCTTTCTTGCGGTATGGGATTATCTCTGCACGCGACCGGAGCCGTTGCCGCCGGCCAGAGCCTTGACCTCGGCAACGCTTACCTCGTTCATATCGCCCTCAATGGAGTGCTTCAGCGCGGAGGCTGCCACGGCAAACTCCAGCGCGTCGCCTGCGGTGTAGCCGTTGGTGAGGGCGTAAATGAGGCCGGCACCGAAGCTGTCGCCGCCGCCAACGCGGTCAACGATGTGCACGGCGTAGTTGCGGGAGAAGTGATATTCGCCGTTGGCGTAGAGCATGGCCGCCCAGTTGTTGTCGCTGGCAGAGATGCTGCCGCGCAGGGTAATGGCCACGGTGGGGATGTTGAAGCGCTCGGACAGCTGCTTGGCCACGTCCTTGTAGCCGTCGTGGGAAAGCTTGCCGCCGGTGATATCCGTGCCGGAGGCCTTGATGCCGAAGACCTTCTCACAGTCCTCCTCGTTGGCGATGGCTACGTCAACAAAGGGCATCAGCTCGCCCATGACGCGACCGGCCTTCTCGGTGGTCCAGAGGTTCTTGCGGAAGTTGAGGTCGCAGGAAACGGTGACGCCCATCTCCTTGGCGGTGCGGCAGGCATCGAGGCAGATCTCGGCGCAGCTGTCGGAAAGGGCGGGGGTGATGCCGGTAAAATGGAACCAGGAAACGCCCTCAAAGATCTTTCTCCAGTCAAAATCCGCTACTGTTGCAGCGGAAATGGAGGAATATTTGCGGTCGTAGACCACCTTGGAGGGACGCTGGGAGGCACCCTTCTCGCAATAGTACAGGCCAAGACGCTCACCGCCCCAAGCAATTTTGGAGGTGTCCACGCCGTGGGCGCGCAGGGTGCGCAGGGCGCTGCGGCCGATGTCGTTGTCGGGCAGCTTGGTCACGTAAGCGGCATCCATGCCGAAGTTTGCCAAAGAAGCAGCCACGTTGGCCTCGCCGCCGCCGTAAATCACCTCAAAGGTGTCAGCCTGCACGAAGCGCTTGTAGCCAACGGGACTGAGACGACCCATGATCTCGCCAAAGCATACGTATTTCATAAAAAATCTCCTTTGCGTTTGTTACGGAATTTTGTTTACGATTTTATTATAAACGATTTTGCGCCGAAAAGATAGTATTATTTTGATGTTTTTCTTGTAAAATATTGCTTATCCTAACATTATTATAACCCGAAGCGTGCAAAAAATCAAGCGTCTGCTTCAAAAGCGAGAAAAAAGTGCAAAAAGGCCGCAAAAAAGTATAAAAAGTGCGGTTTTGGGGGAGGTGCGCTTGCCGGAGCGAGGCCGCGCTGCACAGGCTTGTTTTGTCAATTTTTGTATTTACCCCCAAAACGGTACGAAAAAATGGGAATTTTGCCAAATAAGGAGCGATTTTCTCACAAAAATGTGAAAAAATTGTGAATAAACACCTTGTAATTATTAACAAATTATAGTATAATATTTATAATGCCCCCGGTGGCACAAAACGCAACGAAAGGAAGTGACGGATATGCCGAAGAACGAGGCTCTGGCCCCGTATCTCTTCCATCAAGGCACCAATTATCACAGCTATCAGTATCTTGGCGCGCACAAGGAGGAGGGGGAGTACGTCTTTCGCGTCTGGGCTCCCAACGCCTATGTCGCCTTTGTGGTGGGTGACTTCAACGGGTGGGAGGAGACCCATCCCATGGAGCGCGTTTCCGACGGCGGGATATTCGAGGGGAGGGTAGCGGCCTCAATTTTCGGTGCGGGGAGTCTTTACAAATACAAGCTGAAGACCCCCCACGGCGATCGCTACAAGGCCGATCCCTACGGCACCTATATGCCCCCCATGCCCGAGACCGCCACGGCCTATTTTGATATTGAGGGATACGAGTGGCGGGACGAGAGCTACCTGAAGGCCCGGGCACGGGCGGCAAAGACCCCGGTGATGCAGCGGCCGCTGAATATTTACGAGGTGCATCTCGGCTCCTTCAAGCGGCATGCCGACGGCAGCTATCTCACCTACCGAGAGCTTGCCGCCGAGCTTGCCCCCTACGTGAAGCAGATGGGCTATACCCACGTGGAGCTGCTGCCCGTGATGGAGCATCCCTTCGACGGCTCCTGGGGCTACCAGGTGACGGGCTACTATGCGCCCACCTCTCGCTTCGGCACGCCTCACGATTTCATGGCCTTTGTGGATGCCATGCACGAGGCCGGCATCGGCGTCATTCTCGACTGGGTGCCTGCCCACTTTCCCAAGGACGCCCACGGGCTTTACGAGTTTGACGGTCAGCCCCTTTACGAGTATCAGGGGCGGGATCGGATGGAGCATCAGGGCTGGGGAACCCGCTGCTTTGACGTGGGTCGCGAGGAGGTGCAGAGCTTTCTCATCTCCAACGCCACCTACTGGGCAAAATATTACCACGCCGACGGCCTGCGGGTGGATGCGGTGGCCTCCATGCTGTATCTCGACTACGACCGTGCCCCCGGCGAGTGGGTGCCCAACGTATACGGCGACAACCGCTCCCTGGAGGCGATCTCCTTCTTCCGGAAGCTGAACGCCCATATGCGGGGGGAATTCCCCGACGTGCTGATGATCGCGGAGGAATCCACCGCCTTCGGCAATCTCACCTCCTTTGAGGACGGGGGGCTTGGCTTTTCCCTGAAGTGGAACATGGGCTGGATGAACGACACCCTCGCCTATGCGGAGACCGACCCGCTTTACCGCAAGTACAATCACAATAACACCACCTTTTCCCTCACCTACGCCTTTGGGGAAAAGTACGTGCTGCCCATTTCCCACGACGAGGTGGTGCACGGCAAAAAGTCCTTCCTTGACCGGATGCCGGGCGAATATGAGATGAAGTTTGCCGGCGCGCGCACGTTCCTTGCCTATATGATGACCCATCCGGGCAAGAAGCTGCTGTTTATGGGTTGTGAGTACGGTCCCTTCCGGGAGTGGGATTATGAGAATGAGCTGGAGTGGTTCATGCTGGATTATCCAAAGCACGCGGCGCTGCAGCATTACACCGCCGCGCTGAACCATTTTTATCTGCAGACCCCGGCACTTTACGAGCAGGATCATTCCTGGGCGGGCTTTTGCTGGATCGACGCGGATAACCGCGACCAGAGCGTGCTTTCCTACCGTCGCATTGCAAAGGATGGTCGAGAGGTGGTGGTGATCCTCAATTTCACCCCCGTGCTGCGGGAAAATTTCCGCGTGGGACTCCCCCATCGCGGCATCTGGCAGGAGGTCTTTAACTCCGATGGTGAGGCCTTCGGCGGCAGCGGTGCTGCCAACGCGGGGGATATTCGCACCGAGGACGTGGAAATGCACGGCCTGCCGCAATCGGCAGTGCTGACCCTGCCCCCCATGAGCGCCATTTTCCTCACCTGCCGTCGCAAAACCCCCAAGCGCGCCAAAAAAGCGTAAGCGAGGCAACCCTTGCCAATGTACAAATTTTGATCTGTCGGGGAGCGGGATTCTCTCCCTCCGTCACGCATTCGCGTGCCACCTCCCTCGACAGAGGGAGGCCGGCATCGTCCGCAATATAGTGGACGTTACACTCGTTTCGCATTGAGTCGCAAGGGCTTCGACTGCGCGTGCCTCCCTCTGACGAGGGAGGTGGCAAAAA
>JAFTQT010000088.1 GCA_017462615.1 Clostridia bacterium
AAAACGTTCTGATAGTGTAAAATGTGTGTAGGACAATATTCTTACCTCCGTGTAGTTGTTTGTTGTGGTGACTACATTTTACACCTTGGTGAGAATATTGTCTATACTTTTTTAGTGTTGCACTTGATATTATAACTTGCCGTCCCCCTTCCCCCACTGGGGAAGGCAAACGCGCGGGGCGCCCCCTCAGATCCCGAAAGCACAGACAAGGCGAAGCTTAACTGAATGACGTCGTTTTTATTTCCACGACTTCATTATACACAGCAACATTCTATTTGTCAATACTTTCCACAAGAAAATATTATTTGCAAAATACTATTGACTTCGGGAAATACTTGTGCTATATTATAGAGTAAGGGGGACGGTAACATGAGAAATCTTGAAGACATTTGTGAAAATTACAAGCGCGGTATTATCGACCTTGTGATCCTTTCGCTTCTGGAAAAGGAGGATATGTACCCCTATCAGATCAACCAGGAGGTGCAAAAGCGCAGCGAGGAGTTACTTCACTTTTACCTCACGTCGCTCTACCCGCCCATCCGCAGGATGCTACAAAACGAGGAGATCTCGGAGCGCAAGGTGCTGGCCGGTGAACGACGCTATCGCAACTATTATCATATTGAAGAAAAGGGACGCGAATATCTGCAACAGCTTCGACAGGAATATGAAGCCATGTCCCGAGGTATTGCGCTGCTAAACAATAGCTTGGAGGAGTCACAATGAATGATCATTTGCAAAAAGAAATAAAGACTTACCAAAAAAGCATCCGCAAGCGCTTGCCTTGGTTAAGCAAAAGGCATCGCATCATACTGCAGGATTTTTTCTGCGAAATGGAGAATTACGCCGCAGAACACCCCAATGCCTCTATCGCGGAAATTAAGGAAAAGTTCGGCGCGCCGGAGGCCGTTGCCGCTTCGATACTTTCGGTTGAGGAGGCTAAAGAGCTAAAAAAGAGAGCTATAAAAATTGGGGCTCTCTTGGCTGTTGCCGCAATTTTGACTCTCGCATTATCCTTTACCGGGATCTTGCTCTATGACATTCATAAAAACAAAAAAAACTATCATCACTATAGTGACGTTTACTCCATAGAAAGGATGGATTAAAAAATGAAGAAAGTTATTTTGCTCTGCATGCTGTGCGCTATTTTGATTACATCCACGTTGTCCATCCAGGCTGTCACGCCGGCTGACGTCATCGCTACCGATACCGCTGCTGATCGCGTGATCACTATTCTGGAAAACGGTGACTACATCGTGGAAACGCTTTACGTCTACGAAGACGCCTCCCACACCAGATCCACTACCCAAAGCAAGCTCGCAAAAAAAGATTTCGTGTACTTTAACGAGGACGACGAGGCACTTTTCAGATTTACGCTGGAGGCCCTTTTTGAGATAGAAATTGGCGTTTCTGCCGCCTGCACCAGCACCGGATATTCCTATAGCGTTTACGATTCTGCTTGGGAGCGCGATACTGCCTCTCACTGGTATCAAGGCAACACTGCCTACGCCGAGGCTGTTTTCAAACGCAAGATCCTCTTTGTTACCACATCCACCGTCGAATTTGATCTGCACATCTCTTGCGACGTACAAGGTAACTTCTATTGATTGTATAAAAACAGGAGCGAACTCCGTTCGCTCCTGTTTTTATTTATGCCTTTTGAAACACGAAAATGTCCATTTCTGCCTCACAGGTAAGGTGCGAGGTAGCGGCCAGCCGCCGGTGACCCTCCGCCGTGGTGCGGTAAAAATAGGGCGTCATGGCAAACAGGCTCTGTATGGCAGCGGGCTCCAGCTCCATTGTAAAGCGCAGCGTTTCTGCATGCAATTGGCGCATCATCCGGGGCAGGTCCTCCCGCGCCTCGTTGGGACGGGGGGTGTCGTAAAGCACCCGCTTCAGAGAGAGAAGGTGCTCCGCGCCCGCCCCTGCCATCAGCAGCACGCCGCCGGGCTTCAGCACCCGCAAAAATTCCGCCTCTGCCACAGGGGCAAACAGACTGACGATGCCATCCACCGAGGCATCTGCCAGGGGCAGCTGAAACACGCTGGCCACCGCATACAGGGCGGGCAGCTCCGCACGCTTTGCCACCTTGGCGCCGTGGCGCACTCCACGCTTGGACAGATCAAAGCCAAACACACGCGCACCGCCACTCGCCAGATGATTGGTATAATATCCTTCCCCGCAGCCGGCATCCACCAGCACGCCGCCGGGGCAATGGGTGCGCATCAGTGCCGCCACCCGCTCTGCAAAGGGACGGTAATGCCCCGCCTCCAAAAAGGCGGTGCGCGCCGCGACCAATCCCGCGTCGTCGCCTCCGCCTGCGGCCTTGGGCGGTGCCAAATTTACGTAGCCCTCCGCTGCCGCGTCAAAGCAATGCCGTCGGGGACCACTGCAAGCAAAGCTGCCGCCCTCCTTGGTCAAGCTGCCGCCACACACGGGGCAGACCAAACGATTTATCCACCAATACTCCATAACATCCTCCAAAAGAAGCGGGCGGCACCCGGAGGTGCCGCCCGTTGACGCCTCTTTCCCTATTGTAGCACAAAACAGAGAAAAAGGCAAGGGTCAATTCTCATTTGGCTGCTGCAGCGGTAGCTCAAACCAAAACACGCTGCCAACGCCCACGGCGCTCTCCACGCCGTAAGCGGCGTGATGCGCCTCCAGCACGCTTTTCACGATGGAGAGCCCAAGGCCCGTGCCCATCACGGCGCGCTTGTGCACCTTATCCACGCGATAGTAGCGATCCCAGATCTCGTTGATCTGCTCCGGCGGGATACCCTCGCCATCATCAGCTACGGCAAAGCGCACGCGCCCCTCCGCCTGTGACAGCGTTACCCGCACGCATTTGCTTTCTCCGGTGTAGTTCACCGCGTTGTTGATGAGGTTATAGATCACCTGCAGGATCATGGTGCGATCCGCCAGCACCGGGGCCGGCCCCTCCCCCTCAAAGGAGATACGATAGCCCTCATGCCGGATCAGCGCCTCGTAGCGCTCCATGGTGTCCCGCACCAGCGCCTCCAGGTCAAACACGTCGCACTCCGGCTTTTTGGTTCCGGCCTGCAGCTTGGAAAGATCCAAAAGGTCGCTGACCAGCTCCGACAGGCGCGTGGTTTCATCAATGATGATCTGCGCGTTTTCCGCGTTATTTTCCCCGGGCAGATCCCGCATCAGCTCACTATAGCCCTTGATCATGGTCAGGGGCGTGCGCAGATCGTGGGAGATATTGGCGATCAGCTCCTTTTGCAGGTTATCGGTGGCGCTGATCTCTCTGGCCGCAAAGTTCAGCGTATCCGCCAGCTCCTCCACCTCACGGTAACCAAAGCCCTCAAAGGAGACCTCGTAGTTTCCGGCGGCAAGCTCACCCGCCTTCTGCGTGATGGAGGTGAGGGGCACCACGATCAGCCGCGAGATCGCAAAGGCCATTACCACCGTGGCAACCAGCAGCAGCATCACGATCCAGGAAAACTGCACCTGCAGCGTAGAAATGATGGTGCGGATGGGGGAAAGCATGCTATCCAGCACCAAAAGATATTCCCTGCCCTCTACCGTGACCAGCCGTACGAACAGCACGTTCACAGCCTTGGAGGGATCGTGCATGCCCGGCACGTAGAAATCGTCCTCGCCGGGCTCGTCGTTCTTTACAAACTGCATGCGCTTGTCGTAGGTGCCGCCGTTCTTTTTGGCGTTGTCATAAAGGTTGGAAAGCAGCTCCGCCGAAAGATGATGCACCACGCAATTGGAATTGGCATCGGCATCTGCCACGGCCGTGGCTGTGCTCCCCTCTATACGAAACACGCAAACGCAAATGTTTTTTTCCTTGGCCGTCAGATCTACGCGATCGTCGAAATGCTCCATCTCCAAATGAGAGATCAGATCCTCCGACACGATCTCCAGCTCGTCGTACTTCTCGCGCTCGTAAAAGTAACCGAGCATTCTGATCTGAAAGAACCACAGCGTCATCAGGACCATCAGCACAAACAGCACAAGGCAGAGAAAAATGCGCCAGCGTATGCCCGTGGTGTGATGCCGGATGGTGTCCCGCGCTTTTTCTCTTCTGATCATTTCAGCTCCTCAAAGCGGTAGCCAACGCCCCGCAGCGTCACGATATATTCGCTGTACTTGCCAAGGCTCTTGCGCAGCAGCTTGATGTGGGTGTCGAGGGTTCTGGCATCGCCAAAGAAATCGTATCCCCAAACGTCCCGGATCAGACGCTCGCGATCCAGCGCCACGTTACGGTTCCGCAGCATGTAAAACAGCAGATCGTATTCCTTAGGAGACATCTCCACCCGCTTCCCCGCAACGTAAACGATGCGGGCGGTGAGATCCACGCGCAGGCCGCCACCATCAAACTCCAGGATCTGATTTTCGTTTTGCGCCACGCTCTCCGAGCGCTTGGTGCGCTTCATCACCGCCTCCACGCGAAGCATCAGCTCCCGAGGAGAAAAGGGCTTGACCACGTAGTCATCCACGCCCAGCTCAAAGCCGTTGATCTTATCATACTCCTCGCCTCTGGCGGAAAGCATGATGATGGGTATATTCTTCGCTTTGCGGATCTCACGGCAGGCAGAAAAGCCATCCAGCTCCGGCATCATAATATCCAGAATGATGATGTCAAACTCTCCGCTCCGAACCAGGCGCACCGCCTCCATGCCGTCTCCGGCCTCAGTCACGGTATGACCTTCAAATTCCGCGTATTTCCGAATCATGGAGCGGATGCGAATCTCGTCGTCAACCACTAAAATATGATACATATCGTTGCTCCTTTGCTATTCTTTACTGTCCGAAATCAAGGCTGATGTCCACCGGCACGTATTCCACCAGCGTCACCTCGATCTCACTCTTTTCCAGATTGCCTCGTCCGGCAGAGCGGAATATGGTCAGCGTAACGGTGTCTCCCACCTGATAGGCGCGCACGGCACGGTTCAGCTCTGCAGCGGTGCTGACCACCACGTCACCGACCTTGTAAATATAATCTCCCTGCTGCAGAGGAGAGCCCTCCACGGTCTCGTAAACGTACGGGATCGTGGTCAAACGACCGGAAAGGATCACGTTGGTTTCGGAAATGCTCACGCCCAGCGAGGCGCGGCCGGGAATATAACCGTGCTGCAGCAGCGCGTTGACGGTGGTGATGGCCGTATCCACGGGAATGGCGAAACCAAGCCCCTCTACGCCCGTAGCGGAATATTTGGCGTTGACCACGCCGATCAGCTCGCCCGCCATATTAAAGAGACCGCCTCCGGAATTGCCGGAGTTGATAGCCGCATTGGTCTGCAGCAGGGTCATGGTACCATCCTCCATCTCCACCTGGCGCGCCAGGGCGCTGATGATACCGTTGGTTACCGTACCGCCAAGCTCACCCAGCGGATTGCCGATGGCAAAGACCTCCTCGCCCAGCGCTAACTCGCTGCTGTGGGCAAGCCTTGCCACGGTCAGCGTCTCCTTGGGCTGAATTTTCAGCACGGCGATGTCGTTCTCCTCGTCTCTGCCCCGCAAATAGGCCTCATAGGTATTGCCGTTGACGAGGCGCACGTAAATGGAGCTGGCACCCTCGATAACGTGATTGTTGGTCACGATGATACCATCCTCGTGAATGATCACGCCGCTGCCCGCTCCGGCCACCAGCTGCCCACGGTAGGACACGGTGGTAGTGGTGATCTCCACCACGGAATTCCGCACGCCGGCAATGGCAGCGATCAGCGACATGCCTCTGTTACCGGCAGAGCCCTTCTGCTCGTTTTTTGTGCCGTCGGTATTGATCTGCGGGATGACCACGCCGCTATACGCATAGTCGGCCGCCCCCGTGCTTTCATAAACGTTGTTGCCCACGTTGCCGCCGGAGGTACCGCTGGGTCGGTAGCCGCCCTGGTCGTCGGGTGTCTCACCCTCCATCAGTCCAAACAGAGCGTCGGCCACCATATAGCCACCGAAGCCCGCAAGGCCGGAGAGCACCATGCACACCGCCACCAGCAAGGCGCAAAGCGCTACCTTTTTGGAAAAGCGGTGCTTGCTCGCCGTATAGTCGCTGCTCTCCCGAGAAGCTTGGGGCATATTGACCGAGGAGGTACCGTCGCCACGATAGGAAACGCCGTACCACGTGGGTACCTCCGATGCCCCATCCGGGTTCTTTTGCGAAATATCTGCAGCGGGCGCTGTATCGTTGATTACAGCATTCGCTTGATCCTGGTCGTGAAGCTGATTTTCATGATCCATACTATTCTTGCCTCCTCCGTTTATTGCCATTAGTATACCCTTATAATGTGACGGTTTTATGACTACGCCAAAAAAATGTGATGAAAACCGTTTTTCCACACATTTTGCATTGCAAAGCCCGTGATTTTTTGATATAATGAAGAAAATCGTATGAAAGGCGGATCTCTTTATGCTGAACACCGTCAAAAAATTGCTCGCGGCAGAGGGCATCCGTCTGGTAGCGCCGATTTCTCTTGCCGACTGTACCATTCAAAAGCCCTATTTGCTGAACAGGGCCGGCATCACTCACGGCACGGCCATTCTCTTCGCCGTACCCTATTATACCACACATTGTGACGATTCTGCAAGAAATATTTCCGCATATGCCGTTTCTGCGGATTATCACGGCTTTTTTGCCGCACTTTTTGACCGTTTGCTGCCGGTTTTACGCGCCGCCTTTCCGCAGCACCGCTTCGCCGGCTTTACCGATCACTCCCCCATTGCGGAGGCGGAGGCCGCCGTTCGGGCCGGACTCGGCTTTTTTGGCTGCAATCACCTGTTTCTCACAAAGGAACACTCCTCCTTTGTATTTCTCGGTGAGATCGTCACCGACGCCATTCTCCCTGCCCCGCCCCATGCCATCACCACCTGCCCCGGCTGCAACGCTTGCCGCGATGCCTGTCCCGTAGCGCTGGAGGTTTCCCGGTGCCTTTCAGCCCTGACGCAAAAAAAGGGGACGCTGACAGAGGCGGAGGAGGATGCCCTCATTGCCCACGGCATTGCCTGGGGCTGTGACCGCTGCCAGGAAAAGTGTCCCATCACGCTGGCCGCTAAAAAGGCCGGCACGCTGTATAGCACGATTCCTTATTTTAACGACACCGCCATTTCCCACCTCACCGCCGCCGGTGTAGCTGCCATGAGCGACGAGGATTTCGCCGCCCGCGCCTACAGCTGGCGAGGGAGGGAGACCATATTACGCAACCTCCGCTTGCTGGAGAGAAAGGAGAAAAGCGAATGATCCGATTGCTGTTCAACGCGGGCACGGAGGCAACCGAGGCGGCACTGCTTGACCATATCAAACAGGATCTTGCCGCCGGCGGAAGGGCCATTTTACTGGTGCCGGAGCAAGAGACCGTCAGCCGTGAGCGGCGCATGCTTTCTCTGCTGCCTCCTACCGCGCAGCTCCGGCTTGAGGTTTCTAATTTCACCCGACTTGCCAATCGGGTGTTCCGCGCCGTGGGTGGACTCGGCTATCGCTACGCCACCCCGGGTGCCACCTCTCTTTTGATGTGGAAAACGCTGCGCACCCTCTCCTCCACGCTGCAGCTTTACGGAAGAGGGAAAGCGCCCGACGCACGCCTCACCGAGCATATGCTCTCCGCAGTTGCCCAATTCAAGGCCTATTGCGTATCGCCCGAGGCGCTGCTGGATGCCTCGGAAAAGCTTGACGGCGAGGACCCCCTCCGCGAAAAGCTCTTCGATCTCGGCACGGCATACAGCATGTATAACCAAGCGCTTCTTGAACGCTTTGACGATATGACGGAGGACGTGACCCGCGCCGCCGCGCTGATCAAGGAACACCCGGCTCTGCTCTCCGACACCCATATTTATATCGATTCCTTCACCGACTTTACCGGCCAGCAGCTGCACTTACTGGAAACGCTGCTGCAGGTAGCCCCCACGCTGACCGTTACGCTGGCTATGCGCAACAAGCGGGATGAGGGCATCCATCTGGTTTCCTCCGTTGCCACCTACAAATGTCTTTTGCGTCTTGCGGCCAAGGCGGACACCCCCGTTTTTTACGAGGAGCCGACGACGGTGACCACGCCGACGCATACTGCATTTTTGCGTCGCTATCTCTTTGATATGAACGCGGAAAAAGCCCCTCTTCAGCTGAAGGAGACGCCCTTTCTTTCCGTTATCAAGTGCCCGAATCCCTTTGCGGAGGCGGAATATGCCGCCGCTACCGTCCAAAGACTGGTGCGAGAGGGCTATCGCTACCGCGACATCGCCATCATTTATCGGGATGCCTCCGCTAAGGTCGGCATCATCGACGCCGCCCTGGAAAAGGAGGGGATCCCCTTCTTCCTTTCCGAAAGAACCGACGTCTCCCTTTCTCCGCTGATCAAGCTGCTGCTTTTCGCGCTGCGTCTCGTGATCTACGGCTTTCGCACCGACGACGTGATCGGCTACCTCAAAACCGGGCTTTGCCGGGTGGAGGCGCGGGACGTCAACTTTTTTGAAAGCTATGCCGAGCTTTGGCGTCTGAAGGGTGCACGCACCTTCTCAGAGCCCTTTGTCAAAAATCCCGACGGCTATACCGACACGATCTCTCCTCGCGGCGCACGGATCCTGAAGGCTGCCAATCGGGTGCGCGAGGCCTTTGCGCCGCCTCTGCTGTCGCTATCCGAAGCGCTGAAGGCCGCCCAAAATGCTGCCAAAATGTGTGAAGCGCTTTACCGTTTCCTGCTTGAGCTTGAGATCCCGCAGCAGCTGAAGGAGCAGGCCGCCGCAAGGCTTGCCGCCGGTGAGCGTCGTGAGGCGGAGGAGCTTTCCCGCCTTTGGGGCATTACCACCGACGCGCTGGAAACGGTGGCGGATATCCTGGGGGATGACGCCATTTCCATTTCCGACCTTCTGGACGCGCTGCGCATGGTGTTTGCCGCCACAGATATTGGCAGCATTCCCACCTCCAGCGACGAGGTGCTGATCGGCTCGGCCTCCACTCTGCGCGCGGATCGCCCGCGATATGCTCTGGTGCTTGGTCTCAACGAGGAAGAATTCCCCGCTGCCGTCAAGGATAAGGGACTGCTGAGCGACGCGGAAAAGCAGCGCCTTGCCGATATGGGCATTACACTCTCCGCCGATCACGCCGCTACGGCCTCCGACGAGCTTTTCTTCCTGCGCCGTGCGCTTTGCGCGCCCACAGAGGGACTGCTGCTCTCCTACGTGGAAAACACCACGGATGGCAAGCAAGCAGAGCCCTCCATCGGTATCGACCGTGCCATTTACCTTTTTGACCTCGAAAAGCCGGAGGCGATCGCGGCCGATCCCCTTGCCCGCATCTATTCTCCCGCCGCCGCAGCGGAGCACTTGCCGGATCTTGACGCGGACGCGCGCCATGCCGTCACGGAGCTTCTCGCCAAGAACACGGAGACCGCGCATCTTGCCGCCCTGGCAGACGCCCCACCCGTGACCGATACCGCAGCCTCCGTTTCCCCGGAGGAAGCGGCACGCCTCTTTGACCGCAACGCCTTCAACCCTACGGGGCTTGAAAAGTTCGCCTCCTGTGGCTTTGCCTACTATTGCAGTAAAATTCTGAAGCTCCGTGAGGAGCCGGACGATTCCCTGAACGCGGCTACCGTGGGCACCTTTATGCACTATATTCTGGAGCATGCGCTGGCTGCCGTGACCGAAAAAGGCAAGGAGATCAGTCTGTTCACCACGGATGAGATCCGTGAGCTGGTGGAAAAGACCGTTTCCGACTACAGGGCACGCCTGCTTGCCACGGGTAACGACCTTTCCCTGCGTGCCGAGGCGCTGCTGCAGCGGCTTTCCACGCTGGCAAGGCTGGCGCTCACCTCGCTTTTGGGTGAGTTCTCGGATAGTGACTTCACCCCCGCCTTTCTGGAGTTGGATCTGACCGCCTTCGGCTCCAGATCCACCGCCAAGCTGCAAAGCGGCGAGGAGATCCCCCTCTCCGGTAAGGCTGACCGCGTTGATCTTTTTCTTTCCAAGGATAACACAGCCTATCTGCGCGTGGCGGATTACAAAACCGGCCGCAAGCAGTTTAAGCGAGAGGATATTCCAAGCGGCTTTTGCCTGCAGATGCCTCTCTATCTCTACGCCCTATGCCGTGGCCGCCATCCGGAGCTGGCCAAAAGCCTGGGGCTCCCCCCGGATACCATTTTCCGCCCGGCGGGCGTCACCTATCTTTCCACCGCCGTGGGCAGCGATTCCACTCCCGCCCGCGTGGATGAAGAGACCGCCCTGCAGGATGCCGTTCTCCGCATGAAGCGGGAGGGCGTGCTGCTGGAGGACGAGGAGGTCACCCGTGCCATGTCCCGCTCCGGCAACAGCGCCATCATCGGCAGCAGCCGCGGAAAAAGCATCAGTCACGTGGACGGCGCGGGCTTCGAGGAGCTCTTTGACGAGCTTTCCGCTTCGGTGGAGCGCTTGTCTGCCAAAATGCGCAGCGGTGCAGCCAACGCAGACCCGCAGAAAAACGCGGGTAAGCTGCCCTGTGAATATTGCGCCTTTGCCCCCGTTTGCCGTGCCGCTCAAAAGAACAAAAAAGGAGGATAACAGCATGGCCAGAATCTGGACACCCGCACAGCGCTCCGCCATCGAAGAACGCAACAAGACCCTGCTGGTATCCGCAGCAGCCGGCTCCGGCAAAACGGCTGTGCTGACCGAGCGCATCATCAGAACCATCACCGACACGGAGCATCCCGTGGAGATTACCGAGCTTCTGATCGTCACCTTCACCCGCGCCGCCGCAGGCGAGATGCGCAAGCGTATTGCCAAGGCGCTGAACGCCGCTCTCAGTGAGCATCCCGGCAGCACCCATCTGACCAGGCAGCTGATGCTGCTGGGCAGCGCCCACATCTCCACCATCGACTCCTTCTATCTGGAGCTGGTGAAGGCAAATTTCGAGGCAGCGGGCTTCTCCCCCGCCTTTCGCATGACGGATGATTCGGAATTATACACGCTGCGCCGAGAACTGATGAATGCCGCCATTGATAGAATGTACACCGAGGAGCCGGGCTTCGGCCGTCTCACGGACGTTTTTGCCGACGTACGCAGCGAAACGGCTCTCACCGAACAGCTGATCGAGATCAGAGATCGCCTGATCAAGCATCCGGAGGGTCTCGGCCTCCTGCTCTCCTCCGCTAAGACACAGGAAACGCTGGGAGACACCCCCTTCACCTCGCCGGAGGGCAAGCTATTTTACGGCGAGCTTCGCCGCTATGCCAAGGCCGGGCAGCTCCTTTGCGGCAACGTATTGTCGCTGCTGCCGGACGAGCCCAACGCCGCAAAGCTTAGCCCCAGATACGAGCCCCTTTACGGCGAGCTTTACGAACGCTGCGCGGCGCTTGACGAGGCGCTTTCTCGCGAGGACGCAAATGCCGTCGCCGTCTCCCTTTCCGCTCCCTTTTTATATGCACCGCTCAAGGGCGGCGTATCCAAGCGCACACCGGAGCTAGTGAGAGCGGTGAAGCTTGCCGCTGCCTTTCGTGAACGGTTTTTGGAGATGGCTGAAAAATGCGGTGCTTTTACACAAAAGGAGATTGCCGAGGGCAGCCGCGAGGCGGCGCAGCTGCTGCGCCTTTTGCATCGCGTGCTTACCGAATATGAAGCCGCCTATACTGCCGCAAAAAAAGAACGTGAGGTGGCGGAATTCGCTGACGTATCCAGAGCCGCCTACCACCTTTTGGTAGCACCGGATGGCAGTCCCACACCCCTTGCCATCTCCATCAGCGATTCCTACGCAGCCATTTATATCGATGAGTATCAGGACGTGGACGCCATGCAGGATGCCACCTTCCGCGCCATTTCAAAGCCTCGCAACCGTTTTATGGTAGGCGATATCAAGCAAAGCATTTATCGCTTCCGCGGTGCGGATCCCACCGTGTTTGCCGGCTACAAAAAATCCTTTCCCGATCTCTCCTCCGCAGACGAGGAGGATGCTGCCACCGTGTTTATGTCCGATTGCTTCCGCTGTGACGAAAACGTCATCCGCTTCTCCAACGCCGTTTCCGGGCCTCTTTTCACCCAATGCAAGGACAGCATCGGCTACACCACGGAGGACGATCTTAATTTCAAAAAGGAAAAGCCCTCCCCGGATTATCTTTCCCCCAAGTGCCGTCTGATGCTTCTCAACGCCAAAAAAGAAAGAAAGAAGGCCGATGAGGAGGACGAGGAAAGCAGCGCCATTGAGCCCGGCGAAGCGCACATGATCGTTTCTGAGATCAAGCGTCTACTCCGGGAAGAGCGCAAGGCCGACGGCACGAGGATCACCGCCGGAGACATTGCCATTCTTTCTCGCAGCGCCTCCTTCGCCAAAAACATCACGGATCTGCTGAGCGAGGCTGGCATTGCCTGTAACGATACCTCCAAAACGCTCTTTTTTGAGAATCCGGACGTGCTTTGCATGTATAGTCTGCTCTCGGCTATCGACAACCCGCTACGAGATATTTATCTCGCCTCCGTGCTGCGCTCTCCCTTTTTTGGCTTCACCCTTTCCGATCTGGTGGCCATCCGAAATGGCGCTGACCGCTCGCTTTCGCTTTATGAAGCGGTGGAGGTCATGGCAACAGCCGCCAGCGGCTCGCTTTCCGTTCGCTGCATGACTTTTCTGAAAAAGCTCAACGCATACCGTGAAAAGGCAACCATCCTTCCCGTGGATAAGCTGCTTCGCTATCTTTACCGGGATACTGCCGTGATGGCCTTTGCCGCAGGCAACAAAAAGGATCGGGGCTCTTATCAGAGAAACGCCAATCTGCTGCAGCTTTACGAATACGCCCGCAGCTTTGAAAGCACGGGCTTCAAAGGGCTTTATCAGTTCGTCCGCTACGTTGAGGACGTCATGAGCAGCGGTGCGGAGCTTCCCTCCCCCGACGGCCCGAGGGACGCCGTATCCCTCTTGACCATTCATCATTCCAAGGGCCTTGAATACCCCGTTTGCTTCATTTCCGGTACCGGAAAGCGCTTCAATCAGCGCGATCTTATCCCTCCTCTTCTTTGTGACAACGAGCTGGGCTGTGGTATCCGCCTGCCCAATGCCGGCGTCTTTTCCAGAGCCAATACCTTTGCCCGTATGGCCATTTCCCTTGCCATCAAGCAAAAGAATCTGGAGGAGGAGATGCGCGTGCTTTACGTGGCAATGACCCGCGCAAGAGAGCGCCTTTACGTTACCGCAGCCGCCAATTTTGAGACCCTCGACGAGCGTGTGGCGCTGATGTCGGCAGAGGAGACCGATTTCTTTGCCCGCGGCGGCAGCAGCTATCTCGAATGGATCCTCACGGCGCTGGAACAAACCGATCATACGCCTTTTTTGGATGTGATCCGCTTGGAAAAAGAGGATCTGAGCGCCACACTCGCCTCCCCGGCGGAGGAGAGTCTATCCGAAGTCGAGCCCACCCGCGCTGCATCCCTGCAGCAAGTTCTGGAGGAGCGCTTTGATTTCGTCTATCCACACGCACATCTCACCAAGCTCCCCGCCAAGCTTTCTGTCTCCCGCCTCTCGCCGGAGGTGCTGGACGTTTACGATCAGGCAGATGCGGCCACTCCCGTGGATCTGGAGGCCCCGGACGTGGAACGTCTGCTCCACACCTTCGAAAAGGCACCGAGCTTCGGAAAGCAGCAGCGCCGGCTCAATGCTGCGGAGCGCGGCACCGCCACCCATGAATTTTTGCAGTTCTGTCGCTTCGACCTCGCTGCCCAAGGCGGCGTGGAGGCGGAGCTTGCGCGTCTGATCGAGGCCCGCTTTCTGCCGTCGGAGGCAAAGGACGCCGTCCGATTGGATGAATTGGAGCGCTTTTTCCAGAGCGAGCTTTTCGGGGAGATCACCGCGGCAAAGGAGGTGCACCGCGAGCTGCGCTTTAACATTTTCCTGCCCGCTGCCCACTTTACCGCCAACACGGATTTTCGCCAAAAGCTCGGTGAGGAAAAGATCCTCGTGCAGGGCGTGATCGACCTGTTTTTCATCAATCGGCAAGGAGAGCTTGTGCTTTGCGATTATAAAACCGATCGCCTCACCCCCACGGAGCTTCGCTCCCCCGAAGCCGCCGCCAAAACGCTGTTTGATCGACACGGCACCCAGCTTTCCTACTATAAGGAGGCGTTGCTGCAGATCTGCGGCAAATATCCGGATAAAACGCTGATCTATTCCCTGCCCCTTGGCCGGGCGCTGTCCGAGCCGCAATGACCACAAAAAAGCCAAAACCGGCTCCCCCAAATTGGGGGAGCCGGTTGATTTTTGAAAAATCTGTGGAGAGGGCGCGGGATCAGTTATTTTCCGCAAGATCGATCTCCACGTCGGTAAAGATGTTGCCGCTGACAACGTCATCGTTATCCGTCACGGGCCAGAGCTTATCGGCGTCCAATCCAAACTCGCCAATATTGGCTCTTGTGGCGATGGAGGTGCTGAACTCGAACTGGACGCTCTCGTCCGTCACGTCAAACATCTGACTAAGGCCCATCTGCATGCCGTCCTTCGTCACCATGATGGTCACGTTGTACGCCTCGTGCAGAATGATGTACTGCCAATGGGTATTTTCCAGCCACATGCGGTTTACAACGGCGTGATTGCTTGCATGGAACGTGCCTTTGGTTTCATTGCCGTCAATGTAGTATGTGCGGGCAAAATTACTGGGAAGGAACACTACGCGGGCGTTGACAAGCACGTAAAGCTCGCCCTCGGCGCCGTTACCGCCGTGGTGAGAGATCTGCACCGTATCGGACTCCAGATAGTCACCGTAGGTAGCGCGCATGACCTGGCTACCGCGGTACTGCAGGTCACCCGTCCAGATGGAGCTGGTACCGGACACGGTCAGATCCGAAAGATCGTTCACCGTGACGTTGTCCCCACCGCCGTTATGAATGGTGGTGCGGATAACGGTGGAGGAGTTGTTGAAGTACTCAATGCCCCAAGGATAGGTATCACCGTGGGTGTAAAGCACCTCAAATTCCACGTTGCAGAGGTAGAAGCGCTGACCGGTCTGTACCTTGTAGTAAAGCACGGGAGTACCATCGCTATTGGTATACCAGTTGGAGGTTCCCAGATAATTGCGACCGTAAGAAACATTGGGGTCATAGCTGTTGTAGGCCTCGTCATCCGAGATAAAGTTGGCCAATACCGCATTTATTCTGACGGGATAGGATGCGGATTTTGCGTAAGTATTTGCAAACTTATTAAACACCACGAAGTGGTCGTTATGGCCGTGGGAGAGATAGTAAGCTGCAATGGTGATGGGATTGCTTTCGGTGGGTTCGCTGCCGTGCACCTTGGTGTGCAGGGCATAAAGCGTATCGTACAGCAGCTTGGCATCTGCAGCCTCATCGCCGCCACCACCGCCGTCCATGACCACGAAGGTACCGTCCTCCAGGGTGATGACGTAGCAGTTACCAATATTGTCGGGCTCAATGTTCACGGAAGTGATCATGGTATCGGTCAGCTTGGTGTAGCTCTTGGTGCCGTTCACCCATTCCTCGGGCAGCAGATTCACGTTGGTGCCGTCTACGTCTGCCACGATGACGCGCAGGGCGGGATCAAACATGGTAGAAAGCTGGGCCTCACCGATCATCTGCTCATCCGCATGGGCATAGGCCGCGTAGATCACGTGGATCATCCGGGTCTTGGCGCCATTTACGTAGGTACGGAAGTAGCTACCCTCCACGTTGTCGTTCTGAATATAGAGGGAGTAGCCGCTATTCACCAGCTTCGCACAATAGGTGTTGAAGGCCGCAAGATCCACGCCCTCGCCGGTGTAATAATATTGGTAGGTGTTATTGTGGAGATCAACGGCGCCGTCCAGCTGAAGATCGGGCATGGGCGCATCGATGATCCAGGCGGTGTCTGCCACAGCCGTTTTGGCGTAGGTGAGCACCGTGGGAATGGCGTATCCACCGTTGCCGTCAGAGAAATTATCCACATCCTCCATGAAGAGTGCTACAGCCTGGCGCAGCACGGTATCGTTGAAGGCAAGGATGGAGACCTCGCCATTCTCGATCCGGTAGCCGTAAGCGTTTACGGTGTCGGCGCCGTACTCTGCGGTCAAAAATGCCGCCATTTCGCTTGCGATCTCGCTGTCCGTGATACCCATATGGATCTTGAGGCCGCCCACGGAAATATTGTCGGGCACCGCCAGATCCTGGCTGAAGCTCTTATGATTCAGATAATCCATCTCATCAAGGCCGCGCAGCGCGCAATACACGTCTACGGCTGCCTTCACAGGGTAATCTACCGCAAAATAGTTCAGCTCACTACTATAAGCACTATTTTGGAAAACAACACCATACTGAGGAATGTAATTACCAGCCTCATCCTTATCGTAAACGGTCGTTCCGTTTTCGTTATGTCTCTTATGCGTGTAGCCCCATTCAAAGCCCATGGCCACGTTGCCGTCACGCTCGTTTGCAAAAATGAAGCGTGCGCTATCGGTATGATAGACCGTGACGTCAGAAACAATGCTCTCAGCCACCGTAATGGTAGCGGCACCGCATTGAGCCGCAAAGGCCAGCATAGCCTGATAGGTCAGTGCGTCGCTGGTACCGACAAGCACGATCTTGCCGTTAATGACGCCTATGTAGTAGCCCTCGCCCTCGATCTTGGCAAGCGCTGCCTCGGTCTCTGCTCTACCGGTATTACCAATAAGGATCTCGGCAGTAGTGGTGGAGCCGTTGATGGTGGTAATACCAAGGGAGCCTGCGAGAAGCCCGGCATAATCCGACACCATCGAAGCGGCGTTGGTATCATATACGATGGCGAACGTGGAGGGCTTCACGCTTGCAGCGGTCAGTGCCTCAAGGCCGCAGTAGCTCTGCAGCACCTGCTGCACTGTGGTGCTGTAAACGCTGCCGGAGCCCGTGGCGTAAGGCATATACAGGGAGTCGGAGGTGTACATTTTCCCGTTGTCGTTATAGGTACCAAGAGCGCCCACATCCTTCAGCGCTGCCTCGGCCACGTCAGCCATAGAGCGAGCGTTGACGGTGGGATCATAGCTGCCGTAGTAATAGTTGCTCCCTACCTTGGCGTAGGAAACGGCGGCCAGCATGCGGTCATAGTTGGTGCTCTTCAGATCGGTCAGCGCGCCGTTGAAGGAAATACCGGTCTGGGCATCACCCTCAAGGCTCTTATCCGCAACGATATTTACGTAAACGCGGGTCGCGTCGTCGCCAAACAGATCGCTGTGGGAAGCAACGTAATCGTTCAGCGCCGCCAAGGTAAAGGCACCGGCTGCCGCCACGTAATCCGCAGGGGCGATCAGCGTGCCGTATTCTACCTCTACGCCAAGCTCTGCGGCCTTTGCCTCCAGCAGCTGCACAGCAGCAGCAGAAACGATGGAGGTAAAGCGAATACCCTCGGAGTTGGCCACGGTACGCACGCCGGCACCGTCGTCAAGAACGGGTGCCATGGTGGTATCGGTGGTGGGCGTAGTCATCCACATGTAGTAGGAGGTACCGCCGTAAAGACAGGTAGGCGAATTCAAGGTCATTGCCACAGAAGTTGCGGGGTCGGCCGTCAGATAGAAATAGGCCTGACGCTCGTGAGAGAGCAGTACCGCGTTTTTGATAGTCACCGTTCCAACACCAACAGCAGTATCAATGATCTGACTATTGCCCGTGCGCTGATCTACAAATAGACCGCCGGTGACGGTGATGATCGCCTTGGTGGGAATATGCACGGTCTCGGGCGCATCGTAATGCTGTGCGCTATCCGTACGGGTGTAAAAGCCGGCGCTAAGGATAGCACCGCCCTTGTCGCTCTCCAGCAGCTTGAAGGTGCCGCCGGTGATAGTGAGCGTGGTGAGCTCAGAGGGAGAGGACACGTAGATCACGCTGGTGCCCTCGCCGCTAAAGGTACCGCCGGTGATGGTCACGTCGCAGGCCGCCTGCTGCTTAACGCTATCCAGACGCAGCACGTAGCCCTCCTCGGCTGTGAAGGTACCGCCGGCGATGGTGAGGGGACGGGTAATGCACTGCCCCGGGGAAACGGAATTGCTATTCATGCCAACCTCATCCTTTTGCCCGTACACATTCGGCGCGTAATCGATCAGAATACATTTCCCCGTAGCGGTAAAGCTACCTCCGTTGATGATCACGGGGGAGATCACATCGTTATCAGACATGCGAATCAGCTGCGAGCCACCGGCAGAGAAGGTGCCGTTATCGATACAGATCGCTGTGCCGGCCGCGTTCAGCACGCTGCCGTTATCCGCACGGAAGATGCCGCCGGTAATATGACAGCCAACCTTGGTACCGTCCTTTAGGGTGATTGCTGCTGCACTAGCGCTAGCATTACGACAGATCAAAGCAAAACCGGTTCCCGCGTAGTTAAAGGTGCCGCCGGTAATCAGAAGAGCAGCGTTGTCACCGGATGCAGCAAAATCGATAATCGTTCCGCTGCCATTAAAGATACCTGCATTGATGGTTACATGGTAGTCGGTTTTTTGACCAGAATACGTCGCGTTAGCAATATTGATTAGCGTGTTAGAAGTGTTCTGGTAGAATTCGGGCACGGCAGAACCCATCTGGTTGGAAATCAGCAAGGAGCCGTTATTTTTCACGATCAAAGCAGCGCTTGCGTTCTGCGTAAAGGAACCGCCGTAGATCTCCACCGAGGCCTGGCTATCATTAACTTGAACCACTGCGCCAGCAGAACCGTCATGCTGGAAGGTGCCGTCATAAATGGTCACTCTACCATCGTTGTTGGCGTTAATCAAGGGATAACCGCCGGTTGCGGTGAACGTACCGTCGTGAATGTAGGTGTCGTGCTCATAGCCGTTGGAGTTACTGACCACGATTATGTAGCCCTTAGAGCTGTAGCTGCCGCCACGCACGTGAACAGTGCTGGTACAGGTGCCCATCGGATTAAAGATTGTCTTTGAGCCGCCCGTTATCGTGAAGGTCGCGCTGGTCACGTTGATCTCACCGCTACCGGTCATCTGCAGGATGCCGCCGGTTGCGGTGGTCACGTTGGTACCGTTGAAGGTCACGTTGGCCGTACCGGACGTCACAAACAGGTACCCCGATCCCGTATAGGTGATCGTTCCCGTACCCGTAATAGTCGTGTTTTTGCTGATGGTGATGCTGCTGGACAGCGAAATATTCGCCGTCAGGTTGACCTCGCCACCAGCTGCCACGGCCGTCTGAAAGTCGGCAGCCGTAGAGACGTTTGTTGCCGCCGATGCAAAAATAGCGGTCATGACGAGCATCACCGTTATCATGGCAAGAAGCAGCGCCAGGCGTACGTTCTTTTTCATTTCATTTTCCTCTAAAATAGGTTTAAGAGAATGAGTATACATGATAATTATAAGCATTTACTACAATCTCGTCAAGTCAAATTGTAAATTTTCTGCAAATTCCACTTTTTAGCCAAATTTTACGTGGGCAAAATAGCCAATATGCCCATGCCCCAAAGGGCCCTGCCACGGATCCGCTTGGCCAGCCAGTCATAACCACCGGCTAAGCCGGCGGCTTGCTCAGCCCTATAAGGGCATGTTACTGGTGGGGCTGAAAGCCCACTGAAGCATTTGACACTTGCAAGCTCGCCCTACCGCCACAGATGTGGCTACTATTTCACCTCCCTTGTGCAGAAGGGATGCCGCAAGCGGCACGAGTTGCAAGCAACTCTGAGGTGGCAGCCGAAGGCTGACGGAGGGATTGTAAAAAATGCTCTCATACAACCCCTCAGTCAAGCTTCATTACTCCGCTTCGCTTCGTAGGACAGCTCCCCTTACACAG
>JAFTQT010000009.1 GCA_017462615.1 Clostridia bacterium
GTTAGACAAAGATTGCGTGGTAATATCCTTAATCTTCTTATTTCCATAAACAGGAAGCATATACATTTCCAAATTACGCTGGTAGTTGTTCCTAGTTACAGGCTTCAACTCATTCTGAGCATACACACTAAGGTAAATATCCACAAGCTCCTTGAAACGCATATTCTCGTCAAGCTCCTGTGAGAATTTGCACTTGCGGGAAAAGTCGGTGTATGCCTCAATAACCATCTTTTCAGCCTTTGTAGGTGCTGTGCCAGCAGGAACTTTGAATGTCATTGTGTGTCGGACAGGCTTTCCGTTGCCGTCAAAGCCGTCCGATACTGTAAAGCGATAGGTGTTTTCACCACGCTTTGTTACGCCCTTGATACTGATGATATTATCGTTGTTATTCATAATTATAAATCCTTTCTTATATTAGCACGCCGGCTGAAGATTAGCCAACATATTGCAAAGTGTATCGAAATTGATAAGTGCCTTTTTGCCAGAATAAATGGCAGGTAGCTGTCCAGCCTTCAGCATTCTGCGAAGTGCAGACTCATTGATTAAGCCTGTTGCGGCAATCTGTCGAACAGACATCATTCTCGGTATGTTATTAGTTCTATTTTCCATAACTAATATCCTTTCTATTATCGGTTGTCGAGCAAGAAGCCGTAAGATGTATAAAGGCAACTGCTCTCAAGTCTAATATCACGCCCATATGCTTCATAGTTAAAGTAGGGCTGAATGTGTTCGGGGATAGCAATACTGCAGTATTCCTCTGCGTAGTAATATCCCAAGTCCTCATCATCGTTTACATCGGTGAGCAAATCGAAGTTGTCAAGCTCGTCCAAAAGCTCTAATACATCTGACACGCTTCTACAAGCCTCATATTCAAGCACCGCCCCCAGCTTGTCAGCCTCATCGTCCGACAGCTCCTCAAGGCGTTGTGCCAGCTCATTTAACGCTTGTACGCTTGAATACTCCGAAACCACCTCACTTAAACCTATGATTCGTTCATTTTCAAAATCGGAAATAAAGAATTCTTCGTAATACTCATTTATTCCGATTGCCTCCAGCACCTCGTCGAGCTTATCCTCGCTCACGGGGAGCTTTACCCATTTTCCAACGAGATAACCCTCGTTGTACATTCCTAAATTTGTAATAAAGATTTTCATAGTTCTTTTTACCTTTCTAATTTCTTAAAAACTTTCTTAAAAGCCCTGAGATTTTTGGAGTTTTGCATTATAGTAGACTTAATCTCATTTTTACTTGCTTTTTCTGCCATCATCTTATTTCTAAACATTCATTGTTCTGCCCCTTTCTGCTAATGTGCCTTACGCTACATTCATTAAATTTTATAAATATTTGTTTTGGTTAATAACTCACGCTTCGACATATTTTGACACGCCACAACACCAACGAATGATTTTCGTGGTGGAGGGAGGGACAACCCGAAGCGTAGAAGCCCTACCACAAAAATAGTGCAGAATTTTTTCAACGATAAGGTTTTTGGAAAAGTTTTTCAAAAATGGTAAAAAAAGAAGCAACCCCGCCTCCATCACGGAGGCAGGGTTGCCCTTAAAGAAAGGAAATAAAGGAATAAAAATTTGAAAGACTTACATAATTCTATACCTTACGAAAGTATTACTATGGCTAATGTAAACTTTATATACTATATAACCTATTCGATGAAATTATAACAAAATCAATGCTAAAAAATTTCATTCCTATATATTCCTTTCATTTTAACGCACATATTTCAGTTTTTGCCAAGTTCTCTCTTTGTTATAGTCATATCCTATGTCAAACATAGCAATTCCTGTTAGGTCGCAATATACAGGGTTGATCTTATCTACATCGAGCTTACGTAAGAGCAGATAAGTCAAATAGTGCTCCGCTGACAAGTAAAACGATACAAGGCTGGGCGGATAATCGGGCTTATATGATGGCACAAGGAATGTGGCAACGTAGCCCTCAATAGTTTCGTTAGTGTCTTTTGACACAAAGTCTTTTTTTCTAATCTCAATTAAATTAGCTTTCATTGGTATATACCTCCAAATATATTATTCTTCATTTTTATAAGGTTTCTGATACTGGAATGTTTCAAGTGTTATTTCTTTACCTTGCGAATTATATAGCGTTCCACCGGCAAGGCGTTTTGCAATATGATAATCTCTGTACGCCTCAAAGCTTATAGGTCTTTCGTAAAGGTCAAGCAACAGCCCAAGCTCCGAGGCATTCTTTTCAGCCTCATACATCTTATAAAGCTCGTCATCCTCGGCACTTATTCTATTTGAGGAAATCAGCTTTTGAGCAAAAAACTCTCTTGCCTCTACAAAATCATCAATATCAAAATCGTCCTTATCTTCTTCGGGTTTGAGTAGGTATGCTGGGTTAGGGATGGTAGCTTTTAATACATCACTTCCATCTTCCTTATGACTGTAAATATGAAAGAGCTGCTTGTCTGCACGAATGAGCGTTTTTATACGCCTATGCAACTGAACAAGAGGATCTTTGCCGTAATAGTCTTTGTCTGCAACGTGCGTCCTCTTTTTGTCAAGTTTTGGATCATCTTTATAGAACTCGGACAAAGGACAAAAGGATGGAATAATAATAACCTCTCCTGTAAACGCTTTGTTCCGATATCTCGATTTTACTGTGTTTCCTGTATATGTATTTATCAAACGTAAGAAAGAGGAATAGGAAAACGCAGTATCTCTTAAATCGTCCAAGATTAAACAATACTGTGAGGCGTAGCCTTCCATTGCATCGTTTTCATCCGATGATATAAAATACGACCAGCCTTTGGATTCGCACAATGCTATTCCAAGAGCCGTTTTGCCACAGCCGCCGTCCCCATCTATATATATAACCTTAAGCTTGCGGTTCTTTTTGTTCTTCTCGTAAAGAGCAATTTTTTGAGCGTTAAACGCATCATTGATCTTACGCTCATACTTCGCGTACAAACGGCGATATAGAGTGTTAGTCGCAAGAGCTTCATTAAACTGATACTGTAAGAGCTTATCCTCGTTAATCTCGTTAACGAGCTTATTAAGTTGGTATTCCAAAGCATTTTTAGATTTAACTGATGGCGTGCTTTTCAAGTACAAGTCCAACGTACCGCCATCAATATTGGTTTTAATCTCCTCAACGGAATGTTGCGTTTTTTCAGGATGGTTTTTATGCAACAAATATTGGAGCATATACTCCCAAGTACGCCCTCGTTCAATCTTGCCGACAGGAAATACATTTTTAAGCCGATTAAATTTAAAAGTAGTTCCGTCTTTACCACGCAAGCATATATGGAAATGAGCTTGCTCGACCTCGCCCTTTTCGTTCTTATCTTCCTTATGCAATATGTAAGCGTACTCAATATTGTCTTCGGAATATCCAGCGAAAAAGGCTTTAAGATATTGTTCATCATAGGTTAGAACAGTATCGCCTACCTCGTCAATCAGATCTTGATTTTTAAGATGGTTTTCAATAGTAATGCGAATAAAGGCAAGACATAGGGTCTTGGGTACGTTTTCGCAAGCATCATCTTCAAGGTCAATGATACGCACTTCCGATCGTTTAGCCATTTTCAATACCTCCTTTCATAGCGTTACAAGGGGTAGCGTAGGTAGCTGTATTACAGCCGTGATAGTAAGTCTTAATCATTTTTAATCTCCTTTTTGATTTATTTCTTTACTATAGGCATTTCGCTTGGCGTTCATAAATCAAATGGTTTTGAACGCATTTGCAAAAGGCCATAGATTAGAAATAGTGCAAAAATCGGAAAATGAAAAAACAATATAACTAACCGCCCTACGTAGTAAATACGGACTTACTTTGTGCTCTTATGTCCCTGTTTTCTCTGTTTTTGGGACATATGGAACATATGAACACAAAGCCCAGTGAGGAATGATAACTCACTGGGCACGGACTTAGGATAATGTAGAAAAGCATTGAAATATAAGGCTTTTTGTATATGTTGGAAATGCTGTGGGACATATGGAACATACGGACATACGCATTAACGCCAATAGTTATGAAAAATTATTTCTATGCGGTTGTGTGAAATCAGTTGGCTGGCGATACCTATGTGCTCCAAATTATGATTTCCTGTGTAATGTTCGTAATAGGGATGTGAAAGAGCCTTTTCCAGTTTACGCTCGTCTATGAATAGTTCTCTATACTGGTGTAGAGGACTCCAATCGTAAGAAAGCTCACGAACCACATCTTTGACAAAACAGGAGCGAAATTGATGAACGGCACAATTACTATCAATGCCGTCCGATAGAGCACACCCCTCACCAAGCCGTTCCACACGCTCTGCAACGTACTTTTCGATAGCGTCCCTGTAATCATAAAGGCAGTACGCCAAATGCTCCTTGCCCCCTTTCTCGATAGTCCAGCAACCTATGATATGACCATCACGCCACACAAGGTTATCCGTAGTCAGCTTACCAGCCTCAAGGGAGCTTCTTCTAAAGCCAAAGGCTTGTGCTAATATCTGTGCCTCGTTACGTGCGTAATGGTTAGTGTGGTGCTCTGTATGTACGCCCCTGTTATTTGTTATATCCTCGGTACGCCGTCTGTAATCTCCAAAGTCGGATAGCTTATAGAAATTTCGGTTATCGGTACACCCAAACAAACTGCGATTGATCGCGGATAGGTCTTTTGACAATGTAAAATTACTGCAAGACTCCGCACGATGTTCTATATACTCACGCACGTGCGACTCGGTTATATCGTTAGTGTTTCTGACTTCAGCGTGTGCTGTTTTCATCCAATTTGCAAATTGTGCCACAGAATTTTTATAAGTTTTCATACTCGCATATGAATGAATACCCCTAACGGCTCTACCGCTGTTGTAGTTCTCAACCCCTCGTTGTTCCTTTTCCTTTTTCTGTCCGTATGCACGTTGCTTTTCTAATCGTGTGATAAGCTGTTGCTTTAAGTTCTGTTTGTTTCGTGCCATATTGTAGCCCCCCTTTCTGTAGAAGTTATTAAGTAGAAATGACCACCTTTTCGCATTTTAGGGTGCTGGAAAGTGTAGCTAAACCGATACCCTCTAATGATGAAATTGCCAACGCTGACAGCGTTGCTAATTTCTGCGTTGTAGGCTTACGCCTACTTGTTTCCGTATGAAGAAGCGTAGTTCGCGTTTCAAAAATTCAACGCTCACTCCGTTTCTTCATACAACAAAATGATAGTTTTGATATATATACGTATATTATCAAAACTCCCTTATCCACCTACCTTTTTTCTGCTCCTTGCCTTTTTCTTTGCTCCTTTCTGTATAGTTAATCGACCAAATCTTTTGGTACTTTTATACTATACTGCTTTTGCCCCCGAAATATAAAATTTCAAGGTCAAAGGCAAGGTGCGGTGCAAAGTCAAAATCCAAAACCAGTAAGAAAAAGGGTTGTGGAAATAAAAAAAGGCACACCCAAAATTGAGTGTACCTTCTATTGAAATTGGCGTGTTTTTGTGCCGTTTCACTTGCACCAAAACCCACGCCAAAATAAACTTGCACCAAATTTGCACCAAAGGCAAATTTTCTGCAAAAGAAAAACCCCGAAAACCTTGATGGTTTCGGGGTTTTTGAATACTCTGTAAGATAAATACTTATCTCTTGGAGAACTGAGGAGCGCGACGAGCGGCCTTGAGACCGTACTTCTTTCTCTCCTTCATTCTGGGGTCGCGGCGCAGGAAGCCGGCAGCCTTGAGGGCAGCGCGGTAGTTGGGATCAGCCTGCAGCAGAGCACGAGCGAGGCCGTGGCGAATAGCGCCGGCCTGACCGGAGATGCCGCCACCGGTAACGGTGGTGATGATGTCGAACTTGCCCTCAGTGCCGGTTACGCCGAAGGGCTGGTTAACGATCAGCTTCAGGGTCTCGAGACCGAAGTAATCGTCAATATCGCGGCCGTTGATGGTGATCACGCCGGTGCCGGGAACGATGCGCACGCGGGCGATGGACTTCTTTCTTCTGCCGGTACCGTAGAAGTAAGGCTTTGCACTAGTATACATATCTGATTACCGTCCTTTCCGAATTACAGCTCGATGGGCTTCTGAGCCTCGTGCTTGTGAGCGGCGCCTGCGTAAACCTTCAGACGGGTTGCAGCCTTGGCACCGAGGGTGTTGTGGGGCAGCATGCCCTTCACAGCCAGCTCCATTGCCTTCTCGGGACGGGTAGCCATCAGGGTCTTGTACTGAACGGACTTCAGACCGCCGATGTAGCCGGAATGGTGATGATAGTACTTATCCTGCAGCTTGTTGCCGGTGAGGACAGCCTTATCAGCGTTGATGATGATGACGAATTCACCGCAGTCAACGTGGGGGGTGAACTCAGGGCGATGCTTGCCACGCAGAATGTTGGCAGCAGCAACGGCAGTTTTGCCGAGAGGCTTATTTGCAGCGTCGATGATGAACCAACGGCGCTCAATGGTTTCAGCCTTTGCCATAAAAGTGGACATTGATGTTTCCTCCATAAAAATAGTTGTGATTTTTTCGGACTTGCACATTATAACATAAGGAAAGAGGCTTGTCAACCCCTTTTTCACAAAAAAATTCAAAAATTTAATTTAGCACCACAAATGCTCTCGTTTTCTCCGTTTTTCACCCATTTTGCTCCCAAATCCTCGCTTGCCGTAACACTTTTTTAACAATCCCCTTTGGTGATAATTTCCCGTCTTCTCGCATAAATTGGAAGGAACTCAACGGAGGAGGTAAAAAATGAACTATCTATACAAGCCCGAAGGAATGCTGGAAAAAACCCCGGAAAACAAAGAGGCGCTGTCCTCGCCCGCCGCCCTGCAGGCTGCCATGCGCGCGGGGAAGATCTTGGAGGCGCCGGTGCTGCTGTGTGACAGCAATATGCGGCTGCACGTAGACCTTGGCTGTATGCGCGGCATCATCGAGCGGGAGGAGGCGGTCTACTGCCGCCCAGGTGAGGTAGTAAAGGATATTGCCGTCATTACCAGAGTAGGCAAAACGGTGGCTTTCAAGATCCTGCGCTTCGCGAAGGAGGATGGGGAAACCGTAGCCATGCTCTCCCGCCGCGCGGCGCAGGATGCCTGCATTGCGGAATACCTTTCCGAGCTTTTGCCGGGGGATATTATCCCCGTGCGGGTAACGCATCTTGAAAATTACGGTGCCTTTGTGGATATCGGATGCGGCATCTCTTCCCTCTTATCCATTGATTGCATTTCGGTTTCCCGCATCAGCCACCCCAGAGATCGGCTGGCCTGCGGGATGTATCTGTGGGTAGCGGTCAAGAGCATTGACCGGGAGATGAAGCGCATTTTTGTCACGCTCAAGGAGCTGCTGGGAACCTGGGAGGAGAACGCCGCCGGATTTGCGCAGGGCGAGACCGTGGTGGGGCGTGTGCGCAGCATTGAGTCCTACGGCATTTTTGTGGAGCTGACACCCAATTTGGCAGGGCTGGCGGAGCTGCGCAGCAGCAACAACGTGCCCATCCACACCGCCGTGGGAGATCTGGCCGCCGTGTTTATCAAAAGCATCCTGCCGGAGCGGATGAAGATCAAGCTGGTAATCATTGACTCCTACGCCGCGGACGTCCGCCCGGAGGTGCCGAAATATTACATAGACGTGGCGCACACCCACCACATGGATTACTGGGAGTACTCTCCCGCCTGCAGCACCAGATTGATCGAAACGATATTTTGAAAAAAGGAAGCGCAGGGCTCGCATCGGGCCATGCGCTTCTATTTTTTAGATTTCCTGCACCGTTTGGCAGGCAAATGCAGAAAATTCTGCTTTTTGCAACGCCGCAGCAGCAGCCGTTGCCGTTTCCATATCCGCAAAGATACCGAACACGGCAGGACCACTACCGCTCATCTGCGCGGCAAGAGCACCGTTGGCCAGCAGTTCCCGCTTCAGGGCGGATACCGCCGGGCGCGTTGGCTCGATTACAGATTCAAATCTGTTGAAAAGTCCGGAAACGGTATGAGATATATTGCCATTTGCCATACCGGTGAGCAGCGTTTCCGGTACCACGCTGCGGTCAAAATTACGGAAATCGTTATATGCCCTGTCAAGAGCGGCAAAGGCAGCGGGCGTGGAGACCCCCTCTCCCGCTTTTGCCACCACCAGCGGGAACGAACGGGCATTGGCGACCTCGGTCATTGCCTCGCCAATACCGCGGCAAAGCTTGCTGCCGCCCACCAGACAAAACGGAACATCGGCACCAATGCCCACGGCAATATCGATCAGCTCACGCTCGCTAAATCGCATACCGTCCAGGGCGTTCAGACCGCGCAGCGTGGCTGCGGCGTCGGCGCTGCCGCCGCCAAGCCCCGCCGAAACAGGGATCCGCTTTTTCAGCTTGACCTCGATGCCAAAGGGTACACCGCTGGCTGCGAAATAGGCATTTGCCGCGCGAACCACCAGGTTATTTTCATTCGTGGGGAAATCTCCGTCAATGGTCAGCAAAACCCCCCGCTCCTGCCGTTTTTCGATACTCAACTCGTCGGCGAGGGAGATGCTCTGCATCACGGTGACCAGATCGTGGTAGCCATCCGGGCGCTTGCCCACTACCTCCAGATACAGATTGATTTTGGCATTAGCGTTGAGAACCATAGTTGCTCCTTTCTGCCGTGTCGAACAAGTTAAACGCGCGTTACTTTTTATATTGTACCACATCCGGTGGATTTTTTCAAGGAATTGACAATATTTTATGAATTTTTTATAACTATTGCGCCAATTCCCTTGACGAATCGAAAATTTACGTCTATAATATATGTTAGAGTATTAGCATAAGCGCTCGAATCCCCACTTGGAGGCAGAAATGGCAGAAAACAAAGCAAACACTACCCCGGAGCCCCGACCCGAAAAGCCAAAACGCAGAAATTGGTTGGTCATCAGCCTGATCTCACTGGTCATCGTGCTGGTCATGGCCAATTTTGACGCGCTCCTGCAGCCCATCAAGGCGCTCAACGAAATATTGGCGCCCATCTTTATCGGCTTGGTGCTGGCTTACATCTGCAATCCGATTCTGCGCTTTTTTGAAAAAAAGGTGTTTTTCCGCCTGAAAAACCGCCGCACCAACCGTGGGTTTTCTATGCTGCTGACTTACGTGGTGCTGCTGCTGATCATTGCCGGCGTGCTACTGCTGATCGTGCCGCAGCTGGTGGACAGCATCAACGACCTGCGTGCCAACGGCCTTTCCTACGTCAACCGCCTCATTGACTCCATCAACCACTTCCTCTCCACGCTGCCTGTGGGACTGCCGGAGGGAGCGGAGGATCTGGTAAATCTTGAAAAGATCCTTACCTATGTGATGAATTGGCTGGGTGAATTCGGCGCCAAGCTGGTGGGCAATATCGGCACCATCGCAGGCAGCACCCTCACCTTCCTCAAGAACCTTCTGGTGGGAATTTTCGTCTCTATCTACGTACTGCTTTCCAAGGAGCGACTGAACGCCGGCTGCCGCCGCGTGCTGCGCGCCCTGTTTGATGACACCAAAGAAACCATGCTTCTGCATTACGCGGGGCAAGCGAACCGCAAATTTGGCGGCTTTCTCACCGGCAAGTTGCTGGACTCCTTTATGGTGTGCCTCACCTGTGCGCTGCTCTTTACCGTTTTCAAGAGTCCCTACCCCATTCTGATCGCCACCATCATCGGCGTCACCGATTTTATCCCCTTCTTCGGCCCCTTTATCGGCGCCGTTCCCTCCGCGATCATCATTCTGATCGCCTCCCCCTCCAAGGCGATTCTCTTCGTGGTGCTGATCCTGGTAGTGCAGCAGATCGACGGCAATCTGATTGCACCCATGATCCTGGGTGACCACACCGGCCTTACCTCTCTCGGCGTTCTGATCGCCATCACGCTGATGGGCGGTCTCTTCGGCTTTATCGGCCTCCTGCTGGGCGTGCCGCTCTTTGCGCTGATCATGACCATCCTTGACGACTACGTCAAGCTGCGACTGCGCCGCAAGGAGAACCCCACGGACCTTTTCTCCTACTATCCGGCGGATGCCTTTATACGCCCCGAAGACGAGATCGAAACCGAGCATACCACGCTGACGCAAAAGCTGGCCCGCTGGATCTCCTCCGTCGAAAGCGAAAGCAAGCCCGCTCCCACGCCGCTACACGCATTGAGCCGCTCTTCCCGGCGGGGTCTGCTGCGTCTTGGAAAGTTCTTCCAGCGCACCTTCTCCCTGCATCAGCTGCCGGAGGATCACACCGGCCACGTCTTTGATATCACCAAGCACGGCATGATCGAAGACCGCAGCTTTATCACCACGCTGATCCTCACCGTTATTACCCTGGGCATCTACCCGGTTTACCTCTCCGAGATCATTGCGGAGAATATCAACATCGCCTGTGTCAAGGACGGCAAGCGTACCTGGGGATGGCTGCCGCTGCTGCTGCTCTCCATCGTCACGCTGGGCATCTTCCCCATCGTATGGCATTGCCAGGTGATCTCCCGTATGAACCGCTACGCCGCAGACAACGGCAAAAAGCCCCTTATTACCCATAAGTTCTACCTGCTTTGGACGCTGCTTGGCGCCCTGTGCGTGGTAGGCCCCTTTATCGCTTATCGCCGCTTCCTTGCCGCCTTCAACCAGACCTGCCACATCTTCAACGGTGCCCACACCTTCCCCATTACCATGGAGGAGCTGGAGCAGGAGGCTGCCGAGGCCGCCGAGGCCAATGCCGCAGAGGCACCTGTGGAGCCGAACGTGGATGAATTCCCCTGGGAAGCCATCCCCGACCTCCCCGAGGAGGTGCCGCCCTACGAGCCCGTGATCGAGGAGGATGCGCCTGACGCTGATGCAGCAGACGCAGCTGAAGCCGAGAGCACCGAGGCTGAGGCTTGACATTCTAAAACACGCAAGCGGGCCAATGTGGCTCGCTTGCCCCATTTTGGTATAAAAACGCCGTTTTTTCCATAAAACCCGAAAACGGTATCGAAAAAACAAGAAAAGGAGTAAACAAAAAATGCCCGAAAAGCAGACCGGCGGTATTTCCGTCAACACAGAAAACATTTTCCCTGTCATCAAGAAATGGCTCTATTCCGAGAAGGATATTTTCCTGCGCGAGATCGTTTCCAACGCCACCGACGCCATCACCAAGCTCCGTCGCCTCCAATCTCTCGGTGAGGCCGAGAGCACCGACACCCCCTTCCGCATCGACGTCGTCCTCGACAAGGAGGCCAAGACCCTCACGGTGGAGGACAACGGCATCGGCATGACCGAGGAGGAGCTGAAGCGCTATATCTGCTCCATCGCCCTCTCCGGCGCGGTGGATTTCATTCAGAAGTATGAGGGCAGCGGCGAGGGTGCCAAGAGCGGCATCATCGGCCACTTCGGCCTTGGCTTCTATTCCTCCTTTATGGTCAGTGACACGGTGGAGATCCATACCCGCTCCCACACAGGCGCCCCCGCCGTCCATTGGACCTGCACCGCCGAGGGCGAATACGAGCTGGAGGCAAGCGACAGAGACACCGTCGGCACCGAGGTCATTATGCATATCTCCGAGGACGAGGCCGAGTATCTGAACGAAGCAAAAATTCGCGAAATGCTGGGGAAATACTGCGCCTTTATGCCGGTAGAGATCTATTTCGACGACGGCTCTGAGAAAAAGGAGGACGAAGAGGAAACGCCCATCAACGACGTGGCACCTCTCTGGCAGAAGCCCGCTTCCGAGTGCACCGACGAGGAATACAAGAGCTTTTATCAAAAGGTGTTTGCAGATTTCCGTGAGCCGCTGTTTCAGATTCACATCAATGCCGATTACCCCCTCAATTTCAAGGGTATCCTCTACTTCCCCCGCATCACCAATCAGTACGAGTCCATTGAGGGACAGGTCAAGCTCTATTACAACCAGGTCTTTGTGGCAGACAACATCAAGGAGGTCATTCCCGAGTATCTTCTGATGCTGAAGGGCGTGCTGGATTGCCCTGAGCTGCCCCTCAACGTATCCCGCAGCTATCTGCAGACCAACAGCTACGTTTCCAAGGTCAGCGCCCATATCGTAAAAAAGGTGGCGGACAAACTGGTCTCCTTGTGTAAGAACGAGCGTGAGCAGTACGAAAAGGTATGGGGCGACATCAAGACCTTTGTGGAATTTGCCGCCATGCGGGACAACAAGTTCTACGACCGCATCAAGGACGCACTGCTGCTCCCCCTCACCGACGGCTCCCACGTGACGGTGAGCGAATATCTGGAGCGGGCGAAGGAAAAGCACGAGAACACGGTATATTACACCACCGACACCTCCCTGCAGGCGCAGTATATTGCCATGTATGAGACCGAGGGTATTGCCGTGGTGAAGTTTGACAGCCTCCTGGATACCCAGTTTGCCAGCGCTGTGGAATCCCATCTCGATGGGGTGAAATTCCTGCGCGTGGATGCGGATCCGGCTGCCGCCCTCAAGACCGAAACCGATGCCGCAGAAAACGAGACCCTCTGCGACCTCTTCAAAAGGGTCAGCGGCAACGATAAGCTGGAGGTAAAGACCGAGGCCTTCAAGGACGGCGAGGTGCCCGCCATTCTCACCGTCAGCGAGGAAAGCCGCCGCATGGAGGATATGATGAAGATGTATCGGATGTCCGGCGGTGAAGGCGGCGACTTCAGCTTCCCGTTGGACACCAAGCTGATTCTGAACGTCACCTCTCCTCTCATTGACCGCATTGCCGGTCTGCTCTCCACAGAGCAGGAGCGTGCCGAGGCGCTGGCCGCCTATATTTACCGTCTGGCGCTGCTTTCTCACCGCCCCTTCAGCGCCGAGGAGATGCAGACCTTCTTAAAGGAAAGCTATCGCATCCTTTCCGATCTTTCCAAATGAACGCTACGGAGCTGAGGGGTGCCATTCAAACGGCGGGAGAAAACCTTTCGCGCTGGAGACGGGGGCTGCGCCCCGAGGCAGAGCTCTGCCGCCTGCAATACACGGCGTTGGCGCAGTACGCTGCAGCAGCCTTTCGAGCCGGCACCTGGCGGGAGATCAGCGAGCTGCGCACTTATCTGTCGCCACTGCTTGCCGCCGAGGAGGCCAGTCGTTCTCCGCTGGAGCTGGCGCTATATACAGAGGAGCGCCTGGCGCTGGCCGGGGAGCTGCTGGCGCTCTTGCCGGAGCTTTTCAGCGAGTCGGAGGCGACAGAGGCGTTGGCTCCCGGCCCGGTAGCCGTATTGGACAATCCCTTTTTCACCGCGGCAGCCAAGCGCTTTGCACTGCTGACAGAGGAAGCCCCCACCCTGGTGGTACCGGCCTTTGCGGACGTGTGCGAGGCGGTTGCACAGGCCAATGCCCGCTTCGGTATTTTGCCCCTGGAGGATTCTGCTGACGGAAAGCTGCTGCATTTTTACGAGCAGCTTGACCGCTACGAGCTGCACGTCAGCCATACCACCGACGTTCCCTACCCCGACGGCACCAAAACCATCCGCTTCGCGCTCTTTTACCGCAGTCATCCGCCGACCGCATCTCTCCCCGGGGAGGGAATGCTGGAATGCTCCCAATTCGGAGAGAATCGCGGAGGGCTGGTGGAGCTTTTGAACGCCGCGCTGGGTGCAGGTCTTTCCCTGCGGCGCCTGGACGCCATCCCCGCGCCCTACGGCACCGACGGATTCTTTTACCGGCCCATTTTCCGCACCTCAGAGGGAGACGCTCACCTTTTCGAGGCCTATCTTGCCTGCTTTATGCCTCGCACCACGGTGACGGCGCGATACGTGCATATATAAAGGAGAAATAAAGATGAAGAAATTTCACTACATCCCCCGTGGCGTCTGCTCCCGCGGGATTGATATCGTTTTAGAGGAGGGCGTGATCCGCGAGGTACAGTTCAGCGGCGGCTGCTCCGGCAACACCCAGGGCGTAGCGGCGCTGGTGGTCGGTATGACGGCCGACGAGGCCATCCGTCGGCTTTCCGGCATTCGCTGCGGCTTCAAGCCCACCTCCTGCCCCGATCAGTTGGCCAAGGCACTCACCGAGGCGCTGCAGAACGCATAACAGATCCCCTCGCGCGGTGTCCTCAAGGTGCCGCGCGGGGGGAATTTTGCTTTTGCATTTTTTTACCTATGCCTGTCACATCCCCCCTCTTTTTGTTGTCTTATTTTGATGAAGGAGGTGCATTTTATGGAAGATCTGCAGATCATTACCCTTTACTTCGACCGTGATGAGCAAGCGCTCGCGGAAACTGCGCAAAAATACGGCAAATACTGCTTTGCGGTGGCCAATAACATCCTTGAAAACAAACAGGATGCCGAGGAATGTGTCAACGACACCTATCTGCACGCCTGGCAGAGCATACCGCCCACGCGCCCCAATCACCTGAAGCTATTTCTGGCCAAGATCACCCGCAATCTGGCCTTTAACAAATACAGGGCCGCTCACCGGGAAAAGCGCGGCTTTGGCGAGCTTCCATTGGTGCTTTCCGAAATGGATGAGTTTCTCGCGGGCACGGCGGAGATCGAGGAGGAGGCGCGACTTGCCGCGCTGAAGGAAGCGCTGCATCGGTTTCTGCGAGGCCTCACACCGCGGGAGCGAGGCGTTTTTCTGCGCCGCTATTTCTTTGTAGAAACCGCAGAGATCATCTCCGGGCGCTACGGCATCAGTGAGACAAACGTGCGACAGATCCTCTCTCGCACACGACAAAAATTGAAAATTTATTTGCAAAAGGAGGGATATACCCTATGAAAAGCGAACGTTTTTTTGAGCTGCTCAACGACACGGACGACGCGCTGCTGCAGGAATCCGAAAGGCCCCTCAAGGAGCGGCGGACACTTGCGCTGAAGATCGCCGCCATCGCCGCGTGCTTCGCGCTTTCCTTCACGCTTCTTCTGAACGTACTGATGTACGCCGGAATGGGCAGTCAGAAATCCGACAGCATCTATCCGGAGGACAACGGGTACAAGGACTTCAGCAATGGGGCCTGGGGCGACGCCGCGGCAAAGCCCGGCGGTGATAGCGCAAGCGACAGCAATGCGGCGTTTGAGGTAAAGATCATCCGCACGGCAACGCTGCAGGCGGAGACCAAAAGCTACGATGCAGCCACCAAGGCTCTAATGGAGGCAATTTCTGCCGCCGGTGGCTATATCTCCGACTCCTCGGAGCGCAATCAAAACGGCACGGCGCGGCATCTCATCATGACCATCCGCATTCCGGCGGAAAAGCTGGATGGCTTTCTTGCGGGACTTGGCGGCGATCTGCTGCTGACGGAAAAAACCGTCAGCTCCGATGATGTGACTCTCAGCTACTACGATCTCGCCTCCCGTCTGGAAACGCTGCGCGCCGAGCGCACCGCCCTTTCCACTATGCTGGAAAAGGCCACCACGACCTCGGATATCCTAGCCATACAAAAGCAGCTGTATAACGTGATCGAGGAGATCGAAAGCCTGGAAACGCAGCTGCGCATCTACAACGATAAGGTTGCCTACGCTACCGTACAGATGACGCTGCGAGAGGTGACACTCTATACTCCTGAGGAGGAGGCTACCTTTAGCGAAAAGGCCGGACTTGCCTTTTCGGAGAGCTGGAAGAACTTTGCCAACTTCTGGGCAAGCTTTTGCATTGGCGTGATCTCCGCGCTGCCCGTTTTGCTGGTTATTTTAGTGATTGCCTCCGGCGTACTGATCACGCTGCTGGGCTGGCGCAAGAAAAGCGCAAAAAAGAAGGAACGATCGACCGAAAAAGAGTAATTCCAATTTTATTATATATTTTTCCAGTTTTTTATATATTATTATCCAAATTATTTTTCGCAAAATCTCATTTCCCGACAGGGTTTTCGCAAAAAACGCCACGCTCTCAAAAAGCGTGGCGTTTTTGTCGATTGGCGCTTATGCCCTTTTCTGCAAAAAGCGACAAAGTGTTTGATAGATCGCGGCCATGGAATCCAGCTCCATTGTTTCAGCAGGCGTGTGGAGATCGTGGATATTACACCCAACAGAAATGGCAGTAAGCCCCGGTAGAGCGGCGGAGATGAGTCCGCACTCCAATCCCGCGTGGATCATGGCGGCGGCGGTTTCCTTCCCCGTCGTTTCCAAATAAGCCCTTTGCCAGCTTCTTACCAGCGGGGCATCGGCAGGGCTGACCCAACCGGGGTATCCGGCATGGTGATGCGTGCTGCCGCCCAGCTCCGCTGCCAGTGCATCCAGCTCAGCACGGGATTCAGCGATCCGCTCCTCCTTTTCGGAGCGAGAGGAAAACGCGACGGCAAGGTGCTCCGCCTCGGTGCGGAGTCGGGCCAGATTTCGGGAGGTCTCAGGCATCAAGGGGGGCACCGTGCGGCTGTAAAGCACGCCGTTGCGCACGGAAAGAATGCTAAGGATACGCTCCGTATCCTCCGTGGCAGCCACGCGGCAGAGTCCGGCACGCGAAGCGGTAAGGCAAAGCCCCCGATCCTCCTCGGCTACCACGCAATCAGCCACGTGAACGGCAGCGTTCGCCAAAAAGCCTTCCGCCGCAGCAAGATCCTCCGGTAGGATCACCGCCTCGCACTCACGGGGAATGGCATTGTCCTTATCGCCGCCGCTGATGGAAGCGAAGCGGAAGGGCGTGACGGCCTGCAACTCTCGCAGCACAGCACCCATCAGCACGTGAGCATTGAGGCGGCCACGGTCAATATCCTCGCCGGAATGGCCACCGCAAAGACCGCCGACGGTGACGCGCAGGCCGGTTGCCTCTACAGCCTCAAAGCAAAGCGGCACGGTGAGATCGGTGCGCAGACCGCCACAGCAGCCAACAATGACCGTATCCTCCTCGGCAGAGTCCAGATTGATCATGCGCCGAGCGCTGATGCGGCTGTAATCAAAGGCGTTGGCACCTTCCAGACCGATTTCCTCGGATACTGTGAACAGACACTCCAGCGCCGGGTGGGAAAGGGTGTCGTCTGCCAGCACCGCCAGGATCAGCGCCACGCCAAAGCCGTCGTCTGCCCCCAGCGTGGTGCCATCGGCACGGAGGATATTTCCCTCCCGCACCAGTTGGATGCCGTCTTTTTCAAAATCGTGGGTCACGTGGCCGTGCTTTTCCGCCACCATATCGGTGTGACATTGCAGTAGCAGGGGCGCCTCCGCCTCCCGTCCTGCGGTAGCGGGCTTTTTGATCAATACGTTATGAATTTCATCCTCATAGCAGAAAAGCCCTCGCGCGCTCGCGAAATCACAAAGATACGCGGCGATGCCCGCCTCATTGCCCGACGCGCGGGGGATGGCGGAGATCTCCTCAAAATAACGAAACGGGGCTGCAGGGGAAAGATCTTGAAATAAGCTACTCATTGTATTCTCCTTTGAAAAAAGGCACGAGCTCCACTCGTGCCTTTAGGTATTAGACAAACGCTCCAGCGCAAGGGCTGCACCCTCCGCTGCGGCGGTATCTGCATTGGCAGCCGTACGGGCACGCAGCCCCAGCACGTCTGCTACAAATTGATCCATACCGGGAAGCACGGCGCCACCGGTCAGCACAATGCCGCCCTTGGCAATATCGGCACGCATATCCTCTCCGGTCTGCTCCACCACCGTAACCACGGCGTCCAGCACCTCGGAGATGGGATCGCGCATGGCACCCAGCATTTCCTTGGAGGACAGGGGTACCACACGGGGAGAGCGATCCTCCACGGCACGGCCCTTCACATCCAGCTTTTGCTCCTCATGGTCGCCGGAAACGTTACCAATGCGCATTTTGATCTGCTCCGCCGTACGCTTGCCGATATAGACCTTGTGCTTATCGCGCAGATAACGAATGATCGCGGAATCAAAGTGCGTGCCGCCCACCGGCACCGTCAGATGGGTCACCATATCTCCGAGAAAGATCATGGCAGCCTCGGTGCGAGAGGCGCCCACGTGCACCAGCATCTGCCCCACGGGGGAGGAAAAATCAAATCCGGAGCCGAGCGCCGCGCAAAGAGGCGCCTCCAGCAAGTGCACGCGCGCCGCGCCTGCCGCCAGAATGGCATCCTCAATGGCGCTGGTCTGCGCCTCCGTCAGATCACAGGGAATGGAGGCCATGACCTGCGGACGCAAAAAGGTTCTTCCCAGCGCACGACGCAAAAACGTCTTAAGCATAACGGTAACCATCCGCTCCTGCTTTGTCACGTGCTCCCAAATGGGCCAGTAAAGTCGCAGCCGCTCCGGGGAGGCCTGCACCATTTTGACGGCAGCCTCGCCTACGCCCATGATCTCGTCGCTGGCGATATCCACAGCGACAGCGGAGGGCTCCTTCAGCAAAATACCGTTCTCGAGGGAACAGATGGTCGTTTGCGTTGTGCCAATATCCATACCTATGCCTTTGCGCAGCATTTCGGTTCCCCCTTTCACAAGATTTCTTATATTATACTACAAAAACGAAAAAAAAGCAATCCCTACGACAAAATTAGTTGATCTTTATACCTTATTTTTCTTCGTCAATGCCACGCTTACCGCAATCACGTCGGCGGCCTTGGCGCTATACAGAAGCTTTGCTGCCTCCGCCATGCCCGCGCCCGTGGTTACCACGTCGTCCACCACGATCACTCGCAACCCGGCAACCTCACGCCGCAACGCAAAGGCACCCTTGATATTTTTGAGGCGTTCTCTTTGATTCAGCGTCTTTTGTGAAAGTGCCGCACGCCGACGGGCAAGCAGAGACATATAGCGCAGCCCCGTAGCCCGGGAGAGCGCCCGCGCCAGGCGCTCGGCCTGGTCGTAGCCGTACGTTCGTTTGGCCTCGACGGTGCGAGGCAAAAAGGTGATGACTGCCTCTGTCGTGGGCGCGCTTTCACTTTTCGCCTCTCTCACAGCCGCCAAAAGGCCGGGCTTCAGCTCCCTTGCAAGGAAGTGAAAGGCACGGTAGGCACCGCGCTGCTTGATCGTATAGATCACATTGCGCGTCACGCGACCGCCGCCGGTCTCACCATAGGGCACCAGCTTGACGTGGGCGGATATCCCCGCCCGCTGCATCAGTCGGGGGACGCAGCGGCAATCGGACAGCAGCTGAAAGCACGTGGGGCATTCCGCTATCCGCTCACTTGCCCACGTCTCCCCACAGGTATCACAAAGCGCTGTGGGTTCATTGCCCACAGTGGGCGGCAGCAGCTTGCCACAGGAAACACAGCGCGGCGGGCAAAGCAGCTCTATCAAAAGGCGCCGATTCATCGCGTCTCTCCCTTGACGTACAGCCGACCTGCCAGCCCCGTGTAGCGCATGGATTGACGATTGTTCCGTACCATATTCTCCGCCACCTCGCGCCTGCCCACCAGGATCACCATTTTCTGTGCTCTGGTGACGGCGGTATAAAAGAGATTGCGAGTCTGCAACATCGGCGCGGCGTCACCGAGCGGCAGAATTACCACGGGATACTATACCGATAGGTAAGCGTTGGAATTAAGTTAAGTCATCCTATTTTCGTCTAACCCCTTGATATATCTAACGATTTGTGCTATAATATAGCGTAAATCTATCAGAAGGAGGGATAATTTTGACTATTGA
>JAFTQT010000089.1 GCA_017462615.1 Clostridia bacterium
GGGAGGCTAATGCACATTGTTCGTGGTCATTTTGTTTTATGAACACCCCGATGAACCCCAATTTATTATGCGGCTATTCGCTATGTGCGATATTTTCCCTTTTTGAAGGTTTTCGGTGAGGAGGGTGAATGTCTTTTCGCGCAGGCGAAAAGACAGAGGGAGGAGCCGCCCTTTTGCAAAAGGGGGCTCCTCCCTCACAACCATTTCAAATGCAAGAGGAGCCGCCCTTTTGTAAAAGGGGGCTCCTCCCTCTCAACTATTTCAAATGCAAAAGCGTCCCCTTGTCCTCTCTCGTGCTTCCCTCACGCCTCCGGAGGGAAGGAATCCGCAAAGGCGGTGGCCAGCTGGTCACAGCGCTCGTTGTAGGGATGCCCGGCGTGACCGCGCACCCACTTGAAGGTCACCTGATGCTTTTTCAGCAGCCCCAGCAGCTGCTCCCACAGATCGGGATTCTGCGCAGGGGATTTATCCGCCCGCTTCCAGCCTCGGGCACGCCAGCTCTCCGCCCAGCCGTTGTTCACGGCCTCCACCACGTAGCGGGAATCCGAGGTCAAGGTAACCTCGCAGGGCTCTCTGAGAGCGGCCAGCGCCGCGATAACGCCGGAAAGCTCCATGCGGTTGTTGGTGGTATAGGGCGCACCGCCGGAAAGCTCCTTTTCGCGACCGTTGTAAACCAAAATAGCCCCCCAGCCGCCTCGGCCGGGATTGCCACGGCAAGCGCCGTCGGTGTAGATATCCACGTGCTTCACGTGTGACCTCTGGCAGACTTGATCTGCTCATAGTAGGCCTTGAGGCACAAAAAGGTCTCGCTGCTGATGTCGTGCTCGATCTTGCAGGCGTCGGTGAGGGCGGTCTCGCGGGAGACCCCCAGATGCATCAGCACCTCAGCGATCAGACAATGCCGGGCGTACATATCCTCCGCCACCCGCCGTCCCGCCTCGGTCAGCGCCAGACCGCCGTCCGGTGCCGTGGTGACAAAGCCGTTTTCACGCAGCTCCCGCAGCATCACGCTGACGGTGGGACGGGAAAAGCCCAACGCCGCGCCGACGTCAATGGCACGTACCTTGGCAAGCTGCCGCGAGAGAATGAGTATCTGCTCCAGATAATTCTCGCCGGATTCGTGAATGGGCATAGGGCTTTTCCTCCTTTTTATTATAATAACGTAGCGAGGATCACTCCTCGTCCTCCTCCGTCTCCACGGGCCTCACGAGCAGCGACAGCTTGGTGACGCACTCGCCATCCATTTCGGACACGATCACGAAGAGGTTTTCATAGTGGAAGCTATCGCCCACGTGGGGGTCGGCCTCCAGCATTTCCACGGCGAAGCCGCCCATGGTGGTGTATTCACACTTGAAGTCGGCAGGCATATCAAAGCCCACCTCGTGGAAGCAATCCTGAATGCTCATGTCGCCGGCCACCTCAAAGGTGTTCTCACCGGTGGCGTAGCACTCGCGGACGATCACGTCGGTATCGTCCCAAATGTCGCCCACCAGCTCCTCCAGAATATCCTCCATGGTCACCACGCCGAGGGTGCCGCCAAACTCGTCAATGACGATGGCCAGGTGCATCTTCTGCTCACGCATACGGGCGAGAGCGGCGGGCAGCTTCATGGTCTTGTGGAGCTTGCAGGGAGTGAGCAAAAGGGAGCGGATATCAGGCAGCTCCTCGTCCATAGCCGCCTTGTAATAGCGGTTGAGGGAAAGGATGCCGATCACGTTGTCCACGCTGCCGTCGTAGACCGGCATACGGGAGAACTGGCTGGCGTCCGCAATGAGGGCGCGAACGGCGTCCTCCTCGTCGTTGATATCAAAGCCGGTAACGCTGGTACGGGGGGTCATGATCTCGCCCACGGTAATGTCGTGGAACTCGAGAGCGGACTGCAAAAGCTCGCTCTGCTCCTCATCAATGACGCCCTCCTCCTCAACGGTCTCAATAATGGAGGAAAGCTCCTCCTCGGTAACGGTGGGCGCGTCGTCGGCACGGTCCTTGCCCCACAGCTTGCGGAGCACGAAGAGTAGCGCCATCACAACGCCCACGATGGGGCTTAAAATAATAGTAAGAATACGAATGGGAAAGCACACCACCCGCGCCACGATGTCGGCGTGCTGCTTGGCCAGCACCTTGGGCACGATCTCACCGAAAATAAGGATGATGACGGTGACCAGAATGGTGGCAACGAGAGACGCCGTGCCCACGTTATGGGGGAACACGTTCATCACGATCAGCGTGCTGCATACCGAAACGGCGATGTTGGCCAGGTTGTTGCCCACCAGAATGGCAGACAGCGACGTGGTGAATTTTTCCGCAATGCTGTGCGCCAGCTTCGCGGTCTTGCTGCCGTTTTCGGCGGCCTTTCGCAGGCGCATTTTGTTGGCGGTGTTAAAGGAAATTTCAGAAGCGGAGAAGAAGGCAGACAGGCAGATCATGATGAAAATGACCAGGTAAGCCCACCACATCTTCACAAAGCTTTCAGCGAAGCTCATGCCTCCACCTCCTTTTCAGCGTCCGCCGCGGCGGCACGCTCTGAAAGATCCTCTTCGCTGAGCATATGTACCAGCGCAAAGGTGGGGCAATCGTTTTCTACAGTCTCCACGGCAATTTCAAAGCCTTGGTAAAGGAAGCTCTCCTCCTCGGCAGGCAAACGGCCGAAGGCCTCCAGCATCAGGGCAAGAAGGGGCTTTGCCGCCACAGCAGAGGGAGCCTCCTCCACGCCGATGCGGCTGTACAGCTCGCCGATGGACATATGGGTATTGACAAGGAACCGGTTTCCTCCCAGGGTGCGGAAGTTCTGGTCGATCTCATCCTCCTCGTCGAAGATCTCTCCGACCAGCTCCTCCAGTATATCCTCAATGGTCACAAGGCCCACCACGTTGCGGTCTTTGTCCCGCACCAGGGCAATGTGATGCTTGTGCTGGCGCATATCGGTCAGCACGTCGTCGATCTTGGCATCCTCCGCCACGAAATACGGCGGGGTCATGATTGCCTTCACGTTGACCTTGGGATTGCGGCGGTACTCCGTCAGAAAATGACGGACGCGCAACGTACCGATAGCACGATTATTGGCAGCAAACACGGGAATACGGGAATGGTTGGTGTTGCGGATGACCTCCAGCACCTCTGCGGTGCTGGCCGTGGCGGAGAGATAATCCATATCTCTTGCCATGGTCATGATGTCGCCAACCACGATCTCGTCAAATTCAAGGGCGGATTTCAGCATATCGCCTCTCTCCTCGTCCACCACGCCCTCCTCCTCAACGGTATCAAAGATCTCTACCAGCTCCTCCTGGGTAATGGAGGGCTCAGCATCCTTGGCGCCAAACAGCTTGGTGGCGCTGGTCGTGATCAGATTGAAGAAAGCGGAAATGGGGGTGAGCACGCGCATCAAAAACCGGAGAGAGCCCTGGAAAAAGGCCGAAACAGAAGTGCTGCGGTCATTGGCAAAGCTCTTGGGGATCATCTCGCTGAAAAGGAAGATGATGGCCGTGGATGCCGCGCTGCAGGCAATGGAGAAGCCAAAGGTATTGACATCCACGCCCTTGGAGGCAAAGGGACCGTTCCCGGTAAAGAGTCCGGTGGCAATGATGGTGAACACGGAGGCGCCGGCGATCTTGGTAACGTTGTTGCCAACCAGCAGCGTGGTCAATGCCTTATCAAAGTGATTCAGCACCCACATCACGCCCTTGGCACGCTTGTTGCCGTCGTCGGCCATAGCCTTGATCTTGATCTTGTTTACTGCCGAGAACGAGCTCTCGGTCGCCGCGAAATAGGCGCCGCCTATCACGCAAGCAATAAACGCAAGCCATAAAGGTATACTACTACTGTCCATGAGAAAAAAACCAACTCCTTTTTTCTAAAAATTATAGACAAAGTTAATTATAGCATCTTTTTTTCGAAATGTCAACCCCGCCTGTATTTAATTTTATATAGGAAGGTGCAGCGTGCTATGTGCGTAGTCTTCCCCGGTAGGGGAACGGTTCATATGGTCGCAAGCGACAAGCCGGATGAGGAGATCGCCTTTTGTGCGTGCTAACCGGCTCTCCTCATCCATGCGCGCTCGGCGTAGCCGAGGGCATACCCCGCTGGGGAAGGCATGCGCGCTCGCCGGTAGGGGCGCTTCACGAAGCGCCCGCATCCACGATCTACCTCCGGCGACGCACAATGTAAAAATATCCCGTAGGGGAGACCTTTGGTCTCCCGCATCCACGACCCACCTCCGGCGACGCACAATGCAAAAATATCCCGTAGGGGAGACCTTTGGTCTCCCGCATCCACGACCCGTTCCGCCTCTGCGCATTCTGCGGCAGGCTCCCCCTCCGGGGGAGCTCCCGCGCAGCGGGTGAGAGGGCAATTCTCACATACCAAAAGAACGGCGAGGTAAATTTACCTCGCCGTTACTGTATGATCTCCAGATTTTCAATTCCGTATTTTAAGATCAGATTGATCAATTCGTTTCTCGAATAATTACTCTCCTTTGATATTCTGTCCAATTCACTTAAAATATCTTCCTTGATCCGCACAGAAATGATCTTATTACCATCCTCTCCCCGCTTTTTGATCTTCAGTGTTTCATTGCTCATGAATTATCCCCCCGAAAATATTTTGATACAATAATTACATTATACTATTGACAAGTAGCAAAATATATAGTACAATATAGTATACAAAAGTAATACTTTTGTAATACATCAAAAGGAGAACGAATATGAACGAACAAATGCACACCCCGGAATTGAACACCGTGGAAAACGAAGCCCTCGAAAGAATGAGTCACGGCCTTAAGGAGATCTGGAAAATTATCATTTTCTGCTGCATCGGCTGGCTTCTGATTACCGTGGGACTAAAGATCACGCCTCTTCTTGCCGTTGTGGGCGCTCTTGTGATCTCCGTACCGTCAGTTATTTCTGTGCGGCGTCACGGCATCAAAAACATTTTCAATTACGATTACGTGATCGAAACCACCTATCGAGACGGGCACAAAACCCGCGACGTTGATTTGGGTGGCAAATTGGGCCTGATGGTGGTGCAGCTGTTTCTCACCATATTCGTGGGCGTCGTGCTCACGCCTATCAGATACGTTGCATACTGCATCAAATTTCACGCCAGCTGCAAAAAGCTGAATTGGAAACCTACGTTCAAGCTCGGCGTTTTGCTTCCTACCGTCGTGGGCACAGGCGTTTTCGTATTGGGTCTTATTTTAGCCTCTGTGCTGTAAGATCCGATCGCCTCATCATTCCATTCAAACCGAAAAACAAATACATAGTATAAATCTCCTTGCTTTGCAGATACTAACAGCACAAATCTGTAAAAAGCAAGGAGATTTTATATAAATGAAAGCTACCGGAATCGTACGTCGTATCGACGACCTTGGGCGCGTGGTCATCCCCAAGGAGCTGCGCCGCTCTCTCAAGATCCGTGAGGGCGACCCGTCGCAGACAACATTGACACCATTCAATCGGTTCTGCTACGCTATGCTTGAAATGTCGAAAAGAATTGGAGATGTGAGAAAGGACACATCTGACGACAAAAACTCAGGCAGAAGTACGGAAAATATACTCCTA
>JAFTQT010000010.1 GCA_017462615.1 Clostridia bacterium
AAAATGGAACACAAGAAAGAGGTGCAGCACGGCAAACATAGCCGGCCTCCCTCTGACGAGGGAGGTGGCGCCGAAGGCGACGGAGGGAGAGATTTTCTCTATTTGAATACCCCGACAAACCCCAATTTATCATTCAAATTTTAATTTATCGGGGCGTTTGATGTGGTGATGCGGCAGCATATCCAACCCGTAGGGGCGAACTGCGTTCGCCCGCCGCAAAGAATAATCACCGAACGAGCGGGCGAACGCAGTTCGCCCCTACCGGTTTGTGCTTTTTTGGATTGTTTCTACAATTTTCAAGCACCTCGATAAACACCAATTTATCGGTTGAGGCACAAAGCCGCCGGTAAAAATAAAACGACACAAAGATAAAATCGCAAGGAAAGCTCTTGACAAACTGCCGGAATCTGCTATAATTAGTTTGCTAATAAATTATTTGTGGAGGCAACCATGAAAGAAAAGCTTCAAAATGCCGCTCCGCCTGCCGCCATGCCCGACCGTGCGGAGCTGCAGGCGCTGCCCCGTGCGCCTCGCCTCATTATGGACGTGGCAAGGCAGCTGCGCTATCGCGTCCGACGCGGCGAGGAGCCCGGCGTGATGTCGCAGCACGCGGCGCGTGTGCTGATGGCGCATCTGGCCGTCTGCGGCGAGGCCAGCCAGCTGACCCTGGCGGAAAAGACGCATTTTTCCACCCCCACCGTCAGCATTTTGCTGCGCAAAATGGAGGGCGAGGGGTACGTGTGCCGCAGGCCGGATCAGCACGACCGCCGCGTCATGCTGGTGGCGCTGACCGAAAAGGGCCACGCCTTTGACCGGGAGCATCTCAATCTGATCACCGAAAACGACCGCTGTGCCATGCAGGGCTTTACCCCTGCGGAGGAGGAGCAGCTGGCGGCGCTGCTGCAGCGCGTATATGAAAATCTGAAGGAAAGATGAGGGTGTCACTTTGCGTAAATTGTTTCGTTATCTGAAGCCCTATCGGGGCTTTGCCATCCTCTCGCCGCTCTTGATGATGGGGGAGGTGCTGGCGGATCTTTGCCTGCCCTATCTGATGTCCTTTATCGTCAATTACGGCATCATTGGGGAGGATATCAGTGAAAGCAAGCTGGCCTCCACCGTTATGGGGATCCTTTTCCCCAGCGGCGATTACACCAGCCTACATATCATCATCACCTTTGGCGTGCTGATGCTGCTGGTGACGCTGGTGGGCGGCTTTTTCGGCACCTTCTGCGCCTATACTGCGGCCCGGGCAGCCCAGGGATTTGGCCACGATCTGCGCCGGGATGCCTACGCGCGGGTCATGTCCCTTTCCATTGAGCAGACCGACCGCTTCACCACAGGATCGCTGGTCACCCGCATGACCAACGATATCGCCATGATCGTGGAGTTTGTGGAAATGCTGCTCCGGATGTTCGTGCGCTCCCCCATGTTTTTCGTGGGCGGTACCGTGTTTTTGCTAACGCTGGATATCCGCTTCGGCATGGTGCTGCTCGTTTCGCTGCCGGTGCTGCTGGTGACGCTGATTCTGGTGCTCGCTTGCGCCGTGCCGCTGTTTTCCGTGGTGCAGAAAAAGCTGGATCGTGTCAACTGCGTGGTGCAGGAGAACGTCAGCGGCGCCCGCATCGTCAAGGCCTCCGTGCAGGAGGAATACGAGCGCCATCGCTTTGACGTGGCCAACAGCGAGCTGAGGAGCATCAGCTATCGCGTGCAGCGCCTGATGGCCATTACGCACCCCGTTTTGGTACTTGTGCAGAATTTTGCCGTTATTGCTATCATTTATCTCGGCGGCAGCAGCATCGCCGAGGGCCTTGGCGGTATGAGCACCGGCAACGTGATGGCCGCCGTGACCTATACCACCCAGGTGGTCTTTTCCATCATGATGATGACCACCATGTTCCATTCCGTATCCCGTGCCCTCGCTTCTGTGAAGCGCGTGCGGGAGGTGATGGATACCGAGCCCGTCATTACCGACGGCGAGGGTGCCGTGACCTCGCCGGAGGCGCCTGTGGCGGTGGAATTCAAAAACGTCGGCTTTCGCTATCCCGGCACCGTGGGTGCCCCTGTGCTTCACGATATCAATTTGCAGGTGCGCCGGGGGGAGACCCTGGCCATCGTAGGTGCCACCGGCTCCGGCAAGTCGTCGCTGGTGCATCTCATTCCCCGGTTTTACGACGCCACCGAGGGCGAGGTGCTGGTGGACGGCGCGCCCGTTGGCTCCTACAAGCTGAAGGACTTGCGCCGCAAGGTGGGCTTCGTTCTGCAGAAAAGTGAGCTCTTTTCCGATACCGTTTCCGGCAATATTCGTTGGGGCAGAAGGGACGCCACCGACGAGGAGGTGCGGGACGCGGCGCGGGTCGCCCAGGCGGACGACTTCGTTTCCGGCTTTTCCGACGGCTACGACAGCATGATCGCGGAAAAGGGCGCATCCCTTTCCGGCGGCCAGAAGCAGCGGCTCTCCATTGCCCGCGCCGTGGCAAGACGGCCGGAGATATTGGTGCTGGACGACGCCACCTCGGCGCTGGATCTGTCCACCGAGGCAAAGCTGCAGGCGGCGCTCCGTGAGCGGATGCAGGATACCACCGTTATCATGATCGCCCAGCGCGTGGCCAGCGTGCGGAGCGCTGACCGCATCGCGGTGGTGGAGGACGGTACCATTCGCCATTGCGCTCCCCACGAGGAGCTTTTGCAGATCAGCGATACGTACCGTGATATTTACGCATCCCAGATGCAGAAGGGAGGTGCCGCAAATGAATAACGGTGAACGCCGCGAGGAGCGCCGTACGGCCGCTCCCGCGTTGGATTTCCGCCCCGGCCGCGGCAATATGAACAGCCGCGCCATGGTGCAGAAGCCCAAGGATATGAAAAAGACCATCGGCAGATTGCTGCGGTACCTTGGCCGGAGCAGATACGTGCTGCTGAGCCTGCTGGTGATCATGCTGCTGGTGACGGCAGCGGATCTCTGCGGCCCACTTCTGCAGGGCAAGGCCATTGATGCCATTGAGCCGGTCTACCGCAATGCCGCAACCGGCGAAATTCTCTTTGACTATGACAAAAACGACCCCGTTTGGGGGGATATTGAGGTAAAAACCACCTTCGAGGTGCATTTTACCGCCGGCAATTACGTGGGGCGCAGCGGCAAGACCGCCGGTCTTGTGCCCTATCTGGTGGCCATGGGCGTGCTGTTTCTCTGCAGCTCCCTGCTCAGCTATTTCCAAGGCACCATTTCGGCCAAGCTTTCCCAGCAGACGGTCTATAATCTGCGCAGCGATCTCTTCCATAAGATTTCCCGCCTGCCCATTTCCTATACCGATACCCATCGCCACGGCGACCTGATGTCCCGTATGACCAACGACGCGGAAAACGTGTCCAACGCCATTTCCCAGTCCATCACGGCGCTGTTTTCCGGTGTGATCACGCTGGTGGGTGCCTTCTCCATGATGCTGATTTTGAGCCCCGTGATGACACTTGTGGCGCTGGTGACCATACCGCTTTCGATCTTCGTGTCCGCAAAGCTCGGCAAATTCATGCGCAAATACTTCATCCGTCAGCAGCGGCTGCTGGGTAGCCTCAACGGCACCGTAGAGGAAATGGTCACCTCCTACGAGACCGGGGTGGCCTACGGCAAGGAAGGGGACGCGGTGAACGTCTTCAGCGGCATCAGCGGTGAGCTGCGGGATTGCGCCGTCAAGGCCCGCGTGTGGGGCTCCATCATGGGGCCGGTCATGAACTTTATCGGCAATCTGCAGTACGTGCTCATTGCCGCCACCGGTGGTGCGCTGATCCTCTTTTCGGGCACCTCCACCGTCAGCATCGGTAACATTCAGTCCATGCTTTCCTATTCCAAAAAATTCACCCATCCCATCAACCAGATCGCCAATCAGTACTCCACCATTCTCACCGCTCTTGCGGGTGCGGAGCGCATTTTCGAGATCATGGACAGCCCCGACGAGATCGACGAGGGCACCCTGGAGGTGTCGCCTGCCGAGATCAAGGGCGATATTCAGTTCTCGAAGGTACAGTTCCATTACGTGGAGGGCGAGCCGGTGCTGTGTGGGCTGGATCTCACCGTCAAGGCGGGACAGAAGATCGCCATTGTGGGTGCCACCGGCTCCGGCAAGACCACCGTGGTCAACCTGCTCACCCGCTTTTACGAGGTGGTGGATGGCAATATCACCGTAGACGGTATGGATATTCGCCAGCTGCCCAAGCGCACGCTGCGCCGCTCCATCGCCATCGTGCTGCAGGATACGGTGCTGTTCCATGATACCATTCGCGCCAATATCAAATACAGCCGTCCCGACGCCACCGATGCGGAAATGGAGGCGGCAGCGGCCCACGCCAAGGCGGATCGCTTCATCGACCGTCTGCCCGACGGCTACGACACGGTGCTGGCCGAGGGCGGCAGCAACCTGTCAAGAGGTCAGCGCCAGCTGCTGGCCATTGCCCGGGCAGTGCTGGCCGACCCGAAAATCCTCATTCTCGACGAGGCTACCTCGTCGGTGGATACCCGCACGGAGATGCACATTCAGCAGGCCATGCTGGCGCTGATGAAGAACCGCACCTCCCTTGTGATCGCCCACCGCCTTTCCACCATTCGTGACGCGGATGTGATCGTGGTGGTCAAGGATGGTGTTATTGCGGAGTCCGGCAGTCATGAGGTGCTGCTGCAGCAGGGTGGTGAGTACGCCAAGCTCTACCGCAACCAGTTTGCGGGCATTGCCACCTGATGGAGGCGGGCAAGATCACCTTCGCGCGGCTCTGCTATGAGGAGCTGCTGCGGACGAAGGAGCGGGACAGCATCGGGCTTTTGGCAGAAAAGCGGCTCCACGGGCTCCTTAAGCGCTGGATCCTGGACAATGCCACCTGTCACGAGAAAAAAGTGCCCGGACGGGATGGGAAGCTGACCCGTTTTGAGGCGGATATTCTCACCCCTGCCGGGGACATTTACGAAATTCAGACCGGAAAGCTCTATCCGCTGCGGCGGAAGGTGACCTTCTATATGGAGGAGACCGATTTTCGCCTGACGGTGGTGCATCCCCTCATTGGCCAAAAGTGGATCAGCTGGATGGACCCCGCCACCGGCGAGGTCAGCGTGCGGAAAAAATCCCCTCTGCACGAAACGCCCCTCCGGGCGCTGGGAGAGCTGAAGCCCTTCCTTGACTACTTGGGCTCCCCTCGCTTTTCGCTGTGCCTACCGCTTCTGGAGGTGGATGAATATCGGCTGCTGGACGGCTGGAGCCGGGATAAAAAGCGGGGCTCCCACCGCTACGAGCTGATGCCTATGGCGCTGCTTGACACCTGCATTTTGCAGAAAAAGGAGGATTATCTCGCCCTGTTTCCGACAGCGGCGCCGGAGACCTTCACCGCCAAGGAGTTCGGAAAGCTGACCCATCTTCGGGGATATGACCTCTACGACGTGCTTTTCGTCTTTGAGGGCCTCGGCGCCGTTGAAAAATGCGGCACCAAGGGCCGCGCCGCTCTATACCGACGGCTGATATGAAAGGAAATTGCAAAAATGCCCTTCTGCTCCAATGGAGCAGAAGGGCATTTTTGCGATGATAACTGTACGTTACCCCATAAAAACCGTCTCGCCGGGCGCGCAAACGGCCTTCAGCGCCGCTTCGCGCAGACGCATGACCTCCACCGTTTCCCGGGGCGGCACAGGTGCCTGCTTTGAGGTGAAAAAGCGCAGGATATCGCACAGCATCGCCTGGAAGAAATCAGATTTGATGGCGTGCCACACGGCCTTGCCGTCAGCGTCCTCCGCATAAACGGTGAAGGGCAGCCCGCCGGGAGCAAAGGTCATAGACGCCGCCCGGTCATCCCCGTAGGTGATACGGAGGCTGACGGCAGTACCAAGCCGATCGGTCACCTGCAGCGCTTTCGCACCCACGCCAAGGCATTTTACCACCATTTCCGCCTGATGGACGATATATTCCGCAAGGCTGCTGCCGCTGCCTGTGGTGGCCACACAGCGGCAGTCAAAGGGCAGCGCCAGCTCGCTTGCATAACGCAGCGCGGAGGAGGAAAACAGCGGCGTGCTGTGCTGCTCTGCAAGGGCAAATATCCGCTCCGCCGTGGCAGCATCGGGGGCAAAGGTCTTGTCGATATAGGTGGGCTTGCCGTAGCGCAGCACCGTTTCGGCGTAGGGGAGATGCTTTTCCGGGTCGGAGGGCGCAAGGATCAGAATGGCGTCGCTTTTCTCACAAAGCGCCTCCAGGCTATCACAGGCGGCGGCACCGTATTTCTCGCACCATTCGGCGGTGCTTTTGCCATCCACCGGGGAAATCTCCTGCTCCGCCCATGCGTAGGATACGGCAAAATCCGTGCCCAGTAGCTCGTTTGCAGCCTTGATCCACGCGGGGTATTGATTGGCGTGCCATTCGCTGAGATAATAGTCCACAAAACCGATTTTTCTCATACCGTCACCCCCCTTTTTCAGATTTCATCCCCGCGCAGCTCACGGCGCTGTGCGGCAGAGCGATACAGCGCGTCCAGCAGCCTTGCGCTTTCCAGCACGAAGTCGATATGATTGCGGTTTTTCACGCCGCTTTGCACCGAGGAGAGGAAATCGGTGTCCTCGGCGCGGTACATATTGGGAATATCGTATTCAGGCGTCTCCTCGGTCAGCGTCTCGCCGTCCGTAAAGGTGAATTTTTTGCCGTAATCCAGCCGTGCACCGCCCTTGTCACCCAAAAAGTCAATGAACATTTCGTTTTGCTTCACGTTTTGCGCCCACGCGCCGTTAAAGGAGATGGAGGCCTTGTTGGTGCGGATGTGCCCCGTGATAAAGTCGTCCACGTCGTTGACGCCGTGCTCCACGTCCTTGGTGTCCTCCGCCCACATGGAGGTGTATTTGTAGGCCTTCATATCCTTTGCCATTTCGCTGTAGGCGTCGCAGGTCAGCGTTTCCAGCCTGGCACCGCCCAGCACGTACAGAATGAGATCGAGAAAATGCACGCCCCAGTCGATCAGCACGCCGCCGCCGGACTGCGCCTTGTCGGTAAAGGCACCGCCAAGACCCGGAATCGACCGGAAGCTTCGGAAGGAGCAGTAAACGTGATAGACCCGACCGAGCTTGCCCTCCCGGTTCATCTGCTCCAGCAGCTCCACCGAGCGGTGATAGCGGTTACAAACACCAATGTTCAGCATCAGCCCCCGGCGGTTGGCCTCGTCGGCCATTTCCTTGGAAAGGGCATAGTTGACGGTGATGGGCTTCTCACACATTACGTGCTTTCCGGCCCGCAGCGCGTCCATTGTGACGGTGTAATGGGCGGCGTTGGGGGTCAGCACGAATACGGCCTGCACCTCGGGGTCCTGCAGCGCCACGTGATAGTCGGTGATGGTCTGCTCCACGAAGGGGAAGTCCTGGCGTATGGCCTCGGCCTTTTCGGGGAGCAGATCGCACGCATATTTGATGCGGATGCCCTCCATTTTGGCAAAGGCGGGGAAGTGTGCGTTCCGGGCAATGCGCCCACAGCCGATGACGGCTACTGTAATTGCTTGCATTGTGATACCTCCGTTTTGTTTGTTGATTTCATTATAAGGCAGGATGGCTCTCCTGTAAATAACATTTCTTTTTCGAAAATTTTGCATTTTTTTGGATTTTGGCACCGATCCGGCGATTTTTTACAAATTTGCGTGCTATTTTATTGACTTTGCCGCCGCGTGGCGTTATAATGCTTCTATAAAGCAAAAGGAGGGATGCAGGATGCCGAGTGCGAGGGAGATGGAAAAGCGTTACCATCTGGATCGCTGCTATCTTGGGGAGCCGCGTGTGTTTGGCAGCACCCGGCTCTTTCAGATCGGGCGGCTGTATTGCGCCGAGGGGATGGAGATCCCCGCTCACGGTCACCTCAACTGGTTTGAGCTGACGGTAGTGACCGATGGCGCGGGGACGGTGCTGACCAACGGGGTAGGGGTGCCCATGACCAGAGGGGAGATATATCTTTCCTTCCCCGGGGATTTTCACGCCATCCTGTCGGACGAGCGTGACCCCTTGAAATACGATTTCTTTTCCTTCAATACCACGGATGCAGGGCTTGCGGCTGAGCTGGAGGCGCTGATGCGTCGGGCGGCACCCGCCGAACAGCGCGTTTTTTCGGATGAGCACGTGCGCTACCTGGTGGCAAACGCCATTGCTGAGCTGAGCGACGAGGGGGCATATACCGATCGCATCCTTTCCCACGTTCTCGAGGAGATCGTGCTCTCTGTGCTGCGCAATTTCGACACGATGAGTCCGCCGCGCTACGTCACGGGCGTGGGAAAGCAGGAGGAGCTGTGCTATCGTATGATGCACTACATCGATACGCATATCTATACGATGCAGGGGCTTGGTGAGCTTTCCACGGCGATGTGCTATAATTATAGCTATCTGTCCGACGTGTTTTGCCGCGTGACGTCGGATACGCTCCTGCACTATTATCGGGCAAGGCGGCTGGAGGCAGCACGGCTTTTGCTGCTGGAGGGGCGTCGCGTCAGCGAGGTGGCGGAGCTTTTGCATTACGCCTCGGTCTATACCTTCAGCCGCGCCTTCAAGGAGGCTCACGGCAAGGCCCCCGCCCATTATCGGCAGGAGGCGCTGAGGGCTAAATCTTGATTTATCGGTGACCCTCTCCGTCACACATTCGCGTGCCACCTCCCCCTCCGGGGGAGCTGGCGTGTAGCTCGCGAAGCGAGGTGGTGCGCCATGAGAGGGTTCGACAACCCCCAATTTGAAGGTTACGTATACGCAAATAGAATAGAAAAGGGGCTGAGCACCAAACGTGCTCAGCCCCTTTTGCGTTCATTTCCCCGCGATGTAGACCCGGCTTGCCGGAATGCCCAGCGTGGTGGACACCAGCTCGATGAGCACCCGCTGCACCTCGGCGTTTCCGCCGCCCCGGCACACGATCCCCACGCCCGTCACGGCGGGCGGTGACAGGGTGCTGTACACCGTCCCCTCGCTGCTGCCGCTGCCCACCGTCAAGGGATCGCCCTCGGCATCGGTGGCGTATTCGAGAAGATACCCACGGGAGAAGCTGACCATCACCGCCGCGTCCGAAACGCCCCCCACCGACTCGCAAAGCACCTCGATCTCCTTCTCAATGCGCGCCTCGAAGGCTGATAGCTCCTCGGCGCGGAGCGTAGCCTCGTCCTTGACGGCGGGCGTGTCGTCCGACGTGCTGGCACTACCCAAAATCAAAAGGAAAACGCCCAGCAAAATGCCGCCGAGAATGAGAGGCAGCTTTTTCTTTTCTCTTAAATAGTCAAGGATGCCGTGAATTTTAATTTTCTCCTGCATTATCGCACCTCCACATTGCATTTTAATAGATTTTCAAAGTCGTTTTGTATGGAGCGGGGATCCCGCAGCAGCGCCTTGCCCTGCAGGGTGATCCTAACGGAGTCAAGGACGCCGTCGCTATCAAATAAGACGCGAACGCTTGCATCCTTTCTCGCGATCTGATGTCGGGTCTCCAGCAGGCCGTGAATACCCTCGATCAGGTCGCTTTCCCCCCGCGCCGCGAGGGTCTCCTCAAAAACCTGCTGATATTGCGCCTCCAGGTCGCCCACCGTGAGCTCCTTGTCAAATGACAGCCCAAGATCTCCCCGCAGAAGAGAGGCTAAGGGGCGGATCAGGAGCAGCAGCACCACCAAGGCCGTCAGCAGCGTCAGCGCCCCACGGGGGCCGCGGGTGCGGTCTCCACCCCACAAAAGCCCCAAAAGCGAGGTGGCCAGTAGCACCCCAAAAAGCCCCAGCAGCGTTGCTTGCAGCATATTTTCTCCTTTCGGCGCGGCTTCAGATGGCCGCCGCGCAATGGGCAAGAATGGTCAACGAAAAGGAAACGGTCACGAAAAGGCAGGCGATGATGGCCATAAAATAGCCGTAAACGCCCGCAAGCTCGGAGAGCAGTCGCTCCTCTCGGGAGCAGGAGAGCATCCCGGCCACGGAGCCGCCCAACAAAAAGGCCAGCCGCGTGAACAGCACCGATAAGAACAGGGGTAAAAAGGCGAAAAACAGCACCAGTATGCCCCCAACGCCCACCGTGGTGCGCAGGTACGCCACGCTCCCCGCCACGGTGCGCAGGCTCTCGGAGACCGAGCCCCCTACCACCGGCAGAAAGCTGCCCACCGCAAAGCGGATGGTGCGCAGCGCCAGCGTGTCTGCCCCCTTGCCAAGGGTGGATTGCAGCCCCAGCACTCCGCACAGCAGCAGCATCACCAGGGAAAGACCGAAGGTGTAGGTGCGCTTGATAAGGCCGGCGAGGGAGCGCAGCGAGAGCCCGTCGCTGACGCTGTCCAGCAGCGCCATGGCGAGACAAATGCCCGCCAGAGGCAGCGCTGTGGTGCTGCAGACGCTTTCCAGCACCGTGAGAAACAGGCTCATCATGCCGTGGTGCGCCACCGCCGTGGATACGTTGCCGCCCATGGCGTACAGCGCCCCCATCAAGGGCAGCAGCGCCACAGAAAGCCCCCGAACGGTATCAAAATACGCCCCGATCTCCGCCATTTTGCCACGCTGCTGCCGTAGGATCAGCAAGGCAAGCACGGCGGTGGTGCAAAGGGCTGCGGCACGGTAGGTGCCATCGCCCTTGCCCTCGGTGAGCGAGCGTAGCACCGCCGCCAGCACCAAAACGCCGCAGATGCGCGCAAAAAGCCCCGCTGCTTCCTTGATGGAAAGCCCGGTTAGCCGCAAAACGGTATCGAAAATCGCGGAAAAGCTGCCGGCCTCGGCCACCGCCTCTCCCGCCCCCTCCGGATCCTTTGAGAAAAAGCCCTTCGGCAAAAGCTCCGCGATCTCCGGCGGAATGGCGTCAAGGAAGCCTTGCCACTCCTCCGTAACGGTGGCGCTCTCCGGCGCCATATCGGCCTCGGCGGCGCTAACCGAAAGAGCAAATACCCAGAGTAAAAGTAGGAATATCCCACACCGTTTGGCCACTTTTTTCACCATGACAGCATCTCCCTTGCCAGCTCCACCAGCTGATCCACCAACGGCAGCGCCAGCAACAATATCTCCGCCCGACCAAAAAACAGCAGCCCCTCCGCGACACCCCCCTCGCCCAAGTCCCGGCAAAGGCCGGCGGCCAGCTCCGTGGCCAGCGCGATGCCCACCGCCGTCAGCAAAAGACGGGTGTGCTCCTCTCCCTCAGCCAGAGAGAGCAGCGCGCGCAGGCGCAGCAGCGCGGGGGCGAGCAGCGAAAGCGCGCCGCCAAAGAAAAACACGCTTATTGCCAGGCGCAGCGGCGGTGCCGTGGCCGGGCGCAGCTCCCGAAGAAGCAGAAGCAGCATGGCGGCCAGCAGCGCCACGCCCGCCATTTGCAGCGTGCCCATCAGAAGCCGAAGATCTCGCGCACGGTGGCAAACAGCTCCCCGATCTCGCCCACCAGCATGAGAAATACCACTACGATGCCGGATACGGTCACCAGCGTGGCCTGCTCGTCCCGCCCGGTCTTTTGCAGAATTTGTACGGCAATGGCCACCAGAATGCCCACTCCCGCTACGCGAAAAATCAAACTAACGTCCACGGTATCCTCCTATCGCCGCCGGCAAGCCCGACGGCCCTTTTTCATCCTTCCTGCCCGGGTGGCCGCTTAAAGCAGCAGCAGCGCAAGCGCCGCTGCGGCGGCCAGGGGCAGAAAAAACGCCGCTTGCCTTTCCCGGGGCAGCGTGCGCCGTGCCGCCTCGTGGTAGAGGCGCAGCCGTTCGGAGGCGGCGTCACAGCGTCGTAAAAGCTCCTCCCTGGAGGCTCCTTGGGCATCTCTGGCAAACAGCTCCAAGGCCTCTGCTGCCTCCCTTGAGAGGTAGAGGGGCGCTGCCGTCAGCAACGCCTCCGGTGTCTCGATCTGCCCCCTGATGCCACAGGCCGCAAGCAGTCTCGGATCTAAAGCCCGCAACGCTCCCCGCAGCGGAGTGGCGTAGCGGTCGATCTGCTCCCGCAGGGCGGCAAGCAGGGCGAGAAAGCCCTCGGTCTGCTGTACGCGCCGCCGCAAAAGCGCCACGGCGCTGACGCTCACGGCAAGCCCGCAGCAAAGCAGCACCCCGGCCCCCAGCAGTTTACAGTAAAGCATCGGCGGCCTCGTAGGAGGTGACGGCCAGGCTCTGCCCCTCCTTGGTACGGGAGAGTCCCGCATAAGCACCAAAGCATCGCGCCTGATGCAGCAGTCGCATGGCCGGGCGGCGCAGCAGCTCGGAGAGGTCGGAGCCGTGAGCGGTTGCCAGCAGCGGCACGCCGCAGGTCTGCGCGTTGAGAATGGCCTCTGCCTCCTCCTTGGTGCCGATCTCGTCGGTGAGGATCACCTCCGCCCCCAGGGTGCGGGCGGCAATGGAAATGCCCAGGTGCTTAGGGTAGGCAGATAGCACGTCCACCAAAAGGGCGGGATCGTCGGGCAGCAGCAGCTCCCGCCGGGTATCCACCACCGCCACGCGCAGGGGATGGTTGCCACCTGCCAACGCCACGGCGGCACAGCGCAGCGCCGTGGTCTTTCCACCACCGGGTGGCGCGTAGATCAGCAGCCCCTTGCCCTTTGGCAGAGAGCGGAGCAGATGGCCGAAATCGATACCGTTTTGGGGGATATTGCAGGGAATACGCAGCACAAGGGCGGTGGGAGCCGAAACGCCGGTGAGCCGTCCCTCCTGTACGGTGGCGCGGCCGCACACTCCCACCCGCACGCCGCCCTCCAGCACCAGATAGCCCTCCCGCAGCGTTTCCTCGTGCGCGTAGGGGGAGCCCTCACAGAGCCGGAGCAGCAGCTGCTCCAGGTCCTTGCCGCTCCATACGGTGGAAAGGCGCAGGTTTTCCCCCTGTACGGTGATGGATGCACAGCGCCCGCAGCGCAAGCGGATCTCCTCCGGCGTTCCGTGGGGCGGCAGCGCCTCTCCAATGGCTGCCAGCAAGTGTTCCGGCAGCAAACGGTATAGAATATCCGGTAAAAACCCTTGATGAATGATGACGTTTCGCATCCCGTTTGGCCTCCTTTTTAGCTGTAAGGCTTGTGGGTTCGACTCTCTTGCGGCTAGGCAAGAGGGAGACATCCCAATCCGCCTCTTGCCTAGCCTTTGGTTCAATCTATGCGGCGCAGGACAAGTTTAGAACTGCCATCTGGTCTGATAAAATTGTTCTTTTTTGGTTATTTCCTTCGGGTCAGATCTGTGGTACAATAAGGCATCAAATTTCCGGAGGTGCTGTATGGCAACCGATAAAAAGGTATTAACGGTGCAGGATATCTCCTGCTTTGGTCAGTGCTCCATGACGGTGGCGCTGCCCATCATTTCCGCTTGCGGCATTGAAACCGCCATTCTTCCCTCGGCGGTGCTTTCCACGCATACGGGCGGCTTTAAGGGCTTCACGGTGCGGGATCTCACCGACGATATCCCCGGCATCGTCAACCATTGGGTGCAGGAGGGGCTTTCCTTTGACGCCATTTATACCGGTTATCTCGGCAGCACCCGACAGATGGATATGATCAAGGATATGTTCCGCCGTCTGACCACCCCCGGCGCCGTGAAGATCGTGGACCCTGCCATGGCAGACCACGGCAAGCTTTATTATGGCTTTGACGACGTGTACGCCCGCGAGATGGGCAAGTTGTGCGGTGAGGCGGATATCGTGCTGCCCAATATCACCGAGGCTGCTATGATGACGGGGGCCCCCTACGTGGGCGAGGGCTACGACGAGGCCTATATCCGCGACCTGATGGAGCGCATCTTTGCCCTTGGGGCCAAAACCGTGGTGATGACCGGCGTCAGCTACGCGCCGGAGCAGCTGGGCGTGGCCGTTTGCGGCCGGGATGATAAGGAGATCTCCTATTATTTCCACCCCCGCCTGGAAAGGAGCCGCCATGGCACCGGTGATATTTTTGCCGCTGCCTTCACCGGCGCTCTGGTACAGGGCAAGACGCCTCTTGCGGCGGCCACCCTTGCGGCGGAATTCACCCTGGCCGCTATGCGCGCTACCGACGGCGATGAAAGCCATTGGTACGGCGCAAAATTCGAAAAGGCACTGCCCATACTGACCGGGGCGCTCAATCATTAAAAAAGAGGCGGAGTCACATTTCGTGACTCCGCCTCTTTTGCACAATTGGGATTTGTCGAACCGACCCTCTCCGTCACCTGACGGTGCCACCTCCCCCAAAGGTGGAGGCTATTATCCCCCCCTTCGGGGGAGCTGTCGCGTAGCGACTGAAAGGCGAGACAAATCAAAATTTGAAAAGATGAGCAATATTTTGCTATATAAAGATGAAAACATGTGCTATAATGGAGATGTGACAAAAACGCGATCCGTTCAAGGAGGCTTTATTTATGCCAAATTTACGCTTGATGAGCCAAAATCAATGGTACTGGAGCGACAACCGCCCGGAGTGGGAGGCGCTGGGGCTGGATTCCTCCGCCGCCACCCGTATGCACGGCCATATCCGCGTGCTGCAGGAGCTTTTGCCCGACGTGCTGGGCTGCCAGGAAATGACGCCGGAAATGCAGCAATATTTCAAATTCTACTGCCAGGATGCGGGTATTTCCAACTATGCGCTCATCTGGGGCAACTATACCCCCATTATTTACCGCACCGACCGCCTGGAGCTGGTGGATACGGAATATCTGCGCTTTCCTACCGAGATCGAGGGGCTGCCCGGTCACTATAACGATGTTGGAAGCAAGGGCGCGAATCTGGCCGTTTTTCGCTGCAAGGAGAACGGCAAGATGTTCATTTTCCTCACCACCCACCTGTGGTTCAAGCGCGGAAACCCTACGCACCCCCGCTACTACGAGGGCTCCAACGAGGCGCGCAGTCACCAGCTGCGCCTTTGCAAGGACATGATCGCCCGGTATCGGAAAACATACGGCGATCTGCCCACCGTTTTACTGGGCGATCTGAACCCGGGCCCCGACTGGGAGGCGCTGCTTGATGCCATGTTCGATCAGGGCTATGAGCACGCCCACGACCTTGCCGTGGAGTATGCCACCGAGGACGACGGCTACAATACCACCACAACCAAGGGCCCCGGCACTTGGCGGCATCTACACTATCTCCACAACGCCTACGACCACATTCTGCTGAAGGACTGGCCTGCGGAGAGCATCCGTCGCTTTGATCGCTATATGCCGGATTATTATCTCACCGTTTCCGACCACGCGCCCGTGTGGATCGACGTAGTGCTTTGAGGTGTCCAAAATCAAAGGTCGTATGTCCGATTTTCTCTTTTGTTTCTGATTGACACTTGTTATAATAGCAGTACAGGCAGCCAAGGGCGCCGTGAAAGGAGATACTTATGAGCAAATTGCGTTTGATGGGTCAAAACCAATGGAACTATACCAATAACGCTCCCGCATGGGAGGAAAGAGGTCTCGACTGCTCCTCCGCCGTTCGCATGAAGGGCCATCTCAAGATATTCAAGGAGCTGATGCCCGATATTCTGGGCGGCCAGGAGGTCAATAAGGATATGCAGCTGGATCTGATGCTGCTGATCCAGGAGGAAAAGCTACCCTACACCCTCATTTGGGGCAACATGACGCCCATTTTTTACCGTGCCGACAAGTTTGAACTGCTGGATGCCGAGTATTTGCTCTATCCCAAAAAATTCGAGAACTATGAGGGCACCTTCAACGACGCCAACAGCAAGGCCTGCAATATGGGCGTCTTCCGCTGCAAGGAAAGCGGCAAGGTCTTTATCTTTGCTACCACCCACCTGTGGTGGCGCAACGGCAGCAATCCTGCCTATTACAGCTACCAGGCCGGCTCCGACGAGGCGCGCAGATACCAGCTGCAGCTGGCCAACGCCATGATCGACAAATACCGCGCCAAGTACGATAACTGCCCCGTGGTGTTCGTTGGCGATATGAACGCCAGAACCACCTCCATCGCGCTGCAGTATATGGTCAACGATGCGGGCTACACCCACGCTCACGACGCGGCTGTGGAGTACGCCACCGAGGAAATGGGCTATTGCTCCTGCTATCCCAGCGCACCTGCTGAGAAGTGGATCGAGGGCCCCTACACCAACGCCGATGACCACATCTACGTCAAGGGCTGGGACGAGGGCGCCATCAAGCGCTTTGACCGTTATATGCCCGATTATTATCTGGTTCTTTCCGACCACGCCCCCGTGTGGGTAGACGTGGAGATGTAAGCAAGCGACGGATTGCTTGAGGGAGAGGAGGCGCTTTTTGCAAAAAGCGCCTCCTCTTTCCTGTTGCCGTTTTCGCATCACGCATCGCAAATCGCGTTTTGCTCGCGTTCTGCGACGGCTGCCACTCCTTAGCGCTCGCTGCATCCCACACAGTGGGCGCTCGCGCACGTCCCCTCTTTTTTGCCCTTTCGGGCAAAAAATTCACCCTCACCTCCGCAAAAACCTTCAAAAAAGAAGGGGAAAGGGTGCGAACAAAGCAA
>JAFTQT010000090.1 GCA_017462615.1 Clostridia bacterium
CGAGCAGGTACTCTGCCACGCGGTTGACCGATTTGGAGGAGCTGCAGTTATAAACGGCGCAGACGAAGTCGTGCTTTTTGTTATACATCTTTCTGAGGAAGGTGGAGAGCCACTTGTTGTTGCCGCCGTGACCGTTCACGATGAGTATTTTTTTCATACCGTTGCGGGAGATCTGCTCGCAGAGCTGCTCCAACAGCAGCATTTCGGTATCCACAGGCAGGGTGATGGTGCCGGCGGGCATGGAGGGATAGGCCTCGGGCACGTCACCGAAGATAAAGTCGGGGAAAACGCAGACGGTTTCGATCTGCGAGGCGAGGTAGACGGTCTCGGTCGCCTCAAAGCAGTCTGTGCCGAGGGGCAGATGCAGCCCGTGCTTCTCTACGCACCCCATAGGGATGACGCAAACGCCCTTCGATTCCTTTACTAACTGAGGAAAGGTCTCACTTGTGTGATACAGCCATCTCGTTTCCATAAAATTCTCCTTAAACAGAGCGCGCACGCGCGTAGTTACTCCTATTTTAGAGATTTTTCCCGGAAAAGTCAAGCAGGTTTTGAAAAAAACACGATTTTGTGCGTTTCATGGGCGGAATTGGCATTTTGCCTGATAAAAAACGAATTTTTTTGCCACGAGTCCCAAAAACCGTTGACAAGGTGGCAGGGCTGTGCTAAAATATAACGCAATTACAGGTGCCCCGGTGCGGGCGGCGCGATGGAAGGAGGCTTTTTATGGCAAGCTGGGAAGAAACGATGCAACAATTGGTGAACGAGGATTACGAGACGCTTCTCGAAATGGCGAAGGAGGCACTGCGGATGACGATGCCCGAGATCCGTCGTCTGTATCCCAACGAGCACGCAAAGGTATATTATTACATTTTGTCCACCGCTCTGGGGGCAGACGGCGATCTGACTGACCTGGAGAAGTGCTTTGTCAGCGAGCTGTTGGATATTCCCATGCAATCGGTGAAGAGCATCGTGGCGGGCTACAGTAAGGAGGCAACGGAATTCGTCAATCATCTGGTGGATTATCTGCCCGTCGAGCAGCGCGCGCCGCTGATCATGCTGATCGCCTGCGTGGCGGCCTGTGACGAGACCATCTCCCGTGATGAAAACGCATTCCTGAAGAAGCTGATGGAGGAATGATGTATTTCTGGCTTTGGCTTTCCGTGGCGCTGGTGCTGCTGCTTGTGCCTCTTGGCGTGACGGTATATTGCTTTTTTAAGGTGTTTTACGTGCCGAACCGGGACCCCGAGGATCCCGACAGGTACGAAATCCCCGATGGCGAGATCTACGAGGCGCATCGGGAGGATATCGTCGGTTGGACGAAAATGATCCGCGAAATGCCGAGAGAAGAGGTGGAGGTCACCTCCTTTGACGGCCTCACGCTGCGCGGGAGACATTACGAGTACGCCCCCGGCGCGCCGGTGGAGCTGCTGTTTCACGGCTATCGCGGCAACGCGGAGCGGGATCTGAGCGGCGGCGTTGCCCGGTGCTTCTCTCTTGGGAGAAGCGCTGTGCTGATCGATCACCGTGCCGGTGGCCGCAGCGACGGCAATGTCACCACCTTCGGTATCTACGAGCGGCTGGATTGCCTTCAATGGGTGCAGTTTGCGCTCCATCGCTTCGGGCCGGATGTGAAGCTGATCCTCACCGGCGTTTCCATGGGCGCCGCCACGGTGATGATGGCCATGGGCGAGGAGCTGCCCCCCAACGTGGTGTGTGTGCTGGCTGATTGCGGCTACACCTCCCCCAAGGAGATCATTTGCAAGGTGATCCGGGATATGCACCTGCCGCCGGCAGCTTTTTATCCCTTCGTGCGCCTGGCCGCAAGGCTTTTCGGCAGATTTGACCTGGAGGAGACCTCCCCCTTGGAGGCGGTGACCAAAACCGACGTCCCCCTCATTCTCATTCACGGCGATGCGGATGCCTTCGTGCCCTATGATATGAGTGCCCGCATCTACGAGGTCTGCCGTTCGCCAAAAAAGCTGGTGCCCATCAAGGGTGCCGGCCATGGCCTTGCTTATCCCGCAGACCCGGAGGGGTACGTGCAGGCGTTGGCGGATTTTCAGCAGGAATGTGGGTTTTGAACATTTAGGCCGAAAACGGTATTGATTTTTAGCGAAAACACTTCTCGAAAAGCGTTAAAAAAGCCGCCCCGTTGGGCGGCTTTTTCTTATGTGGCGCTTTTGGCTGCACACCTTTCGGCGCGTGCGGCCAGGTGCTTTTCCTCGTGGATCTTGTAGATCTCCTCGGTGGCAAGGGAGAGCTTTGTTACCACATTTTGCTTTTCGGGGAAGCAATAGAAGGAATCATTGGGGGTGGAAATGTCCACGCAATCAAAGGGCTTGATATGAGGAAAATCGTATTCCACGTGCAGGCTGTTGGTCTCCAGGGGCAGACGCTGGATGCGGTAATCCTTGCCGCGATAGTGCCCCGTCAGCACGAAGCCGTTTTCCGCGTCGTGGGTGAGGGTAGCCTCGCCCAACGCCTCAAAATTCCAGCAGCGAGGGAGAGAATGTACATCAACGGTATCGGAAAACGCATATTTTCCGCTTTTGATCTCCGCCCGCACCTGTGCTCGTTCCCATTCGAACCAATCCGGCACGTGGGAAAATTCGGTCTCGCCCCCGGTGGCGGTGAGCACGCCGTCCTCGCCCAGCGTCCAGCGCTTGCCGCAGGCGGTGCAGTAAAGCTCTGCGCCTGCTGAGGCCATCTGATGCTCCGCATGGCAATGGGGGCATTGATAAAGAATTTTGTGCAGACCCTCGGCGCGGAAGGGCTCGGTGATGCGGATGGCGTTTTCCCGCTGATAGCGGTATTCGTCGTATTGCATGGCCTCCCGGATACGGCGATTGATCTCCTCTACGGGGAGGGTGCTTGCCTCCTCGGCGGTGAGAATTTTGGTAAAGGTAGTGTGGAGCGGCACGCGGCGCTTTCGGCGGAAGCACCAAAAGGGGGCGTGGAGATAGTTGCCGTGATGCACGGCGATCACTACGGGCACCTTGCAGCGCCGCACCAGCATGCCGAGGGTGTCGGGCATAAAGGAGGTGGTGCCGCAGGGGGAATAGCGTGCCTCCGGATACATGCAGAGGATGTCGCCCCGCTCGACCACTCGCTTGATGGACTTCACCAAATGCATATCGGTGGTGAATTTGCGGGTACAGATGGCGCCGATCCACGTCAGCAGCCACGGGCGGCGGTAATAGCCGTCGATATTCACCACGTTATTGACCCTGTGGGGGTGGGTGGCCAGGGCGACCAGCTCAAAATCGATGAAGGACATATGGTTGCTGAAGAGGAGATAGGGCGGCTTCAGTCCCTCCATGCCGATCTTTTCAATTTTCTTTTGCTTGCCCGCCAGCATGATCCTGGAGAGGATCCAGATCAGCCACGTGAGATACCAGGGCTGCCGCAGCGGATATTTGGCTGTGCGGTAGCTCTTTTTATTTTTGTAATTGACTTCCATAGGATGCTCCTTGTGCGGTTTACCTTGACATTATACCCGAAAACACAACAAAATGCAACCCCCACCGACAAAAAATATCGAAATCGGCTTATGGAGAAGCCCTTGACATTTTTATTATTTAGATGTATAATAAATACTCAGTATCCCCAATTTTTTGGCGTGGAGTGAAAAGAAAATGACGCAGAATTTATTGCAAACGATGATGACGCGCATGCCGGAGTTTTCCAAGGGGCAGCGCCTCATCGCCCAATATATCATTGACCACTACGATCGCGCCGCCTATATGACGGCGGCGAAGCTGGGCGCTCTGGTCAAGGTTTCGGAGTCCACGGTGGTGCGCTTTGCGGACGAGCTGGGCTTCAGCGGCTATCCTGAAATGCAGCGCGCGCTGCAGGAAATGGCCAGAACGCAGCTGACCGCCGCGCAACGCGTGGAGGTGGCGGATAGCCTGCTTGATAAGGATAACATTCTCGACAAGGTGCTGCTGGGGGATGCGGATAAGATCCGTCAGACCCTGGAGGGGCTGGATCGCGCTGCCTTTTACGACGCGGTGGAGCGCGTCGTTGCCGCCAAAAATATTTACATCCTCGGCATCCGCTCCTCGGCGGCGCTGGCGGATTTTCTCACCTTCAACCTGCGTATGATCTTCGATAACGTGCGGGCGGTGGAGGGCACCTCCGGCACCGAGATCTTTGAGCAGATCCTCAACATCGGCCCCGAGGACGTGCTGATCGCTATCAGCTTCCCTCGCTACAGCAAGCGCACCGTGCGTGCCGTAGAATTTGCCCATCGGGCGGGCGCGGGCGTGGTCTCCATTTCTGACAGCACCACCTCACCCTTGGCTCCGTTCAGCGACCAGCTGCTGACCGCTCGCAGCGATATGGCCTCCTTTGTGGATTCGTTGGTGGCACCCCTCAGCATCATCAATGCCATGGTGGCCGCCGTTTCCATGCGTCGTCACAACGAGGTGGCCGCAAGACTTCGGCGTCTGGAAAGCATTTGGGACGAGTACGACGTTTACGACAAGCGATAAGCGAATATGATGGATGATATGATGTCCACCACCGTTGCCGTGATCGGCGGCGGCGCGGCAGGGCTTGTGGCCGCCATTCACGCGGCAAGGCTCGGTGCCGCCGTTACGGTATTCGAGCGCAACGAGCGCTGCGGCAGAAAGCTGCGCATCACGGGCAAAGGGCGCTGCAACGTGACCAATCATTGCACAAGAGACGTGTTTTTTGCCAATATTCCCGGCAATGCCCGCTTTCTCTTTTCCGCGTGGGATCGCTTTTCCGCCGCGGATACCGAGGCGTTTTTTGAAGAGCTGGGCGTGCCGCTGAAGGTAGAGCGGGGAAACCGGGTGTTCCCCGTATCCGATAAGGCCACCGACGTGGTGGATGCGCTGGTGCGGGAATGTCGCCGCCTGGGCGTGAAAACCGTTACCGCCAGAGTGGAGCGCTTGCTTCTCGAGGAGGGGGCCGTCCGCGGCGTTGCCTGCCACGGAAAAGAGGCGCTTTTTGATACCGTTATCGTGGCAACCGGCGGAAAATCCTACCCCCTCACCGGCTCCACCGGCGACGGCTACGCCTTCGCCGAGGCAGCGGGGCACACCGTGGTGCCGCCCAAGCCCTCCCTGGTGCCGCTGGTAGAGGCCGGTAGCTTCTGCGCCTCGGTGCAGGGGCTGTCTCTGCGGAACGTGCGCCTCACCGCGCGGGATACCCAAAGGAGCAAGACTGTATTTGAGGAGCAGGGCGAAATGCTCTTTACCCATTTTGGTCTCACGGGGCCGCTGGTGTTGTCCGCTTCTGCCCATCTTGTGGATTTGACCCCCGAACGGTACGAGATTTTGATAGATTTGAAGCCCGCGCTGGATGAAAAAACGCTGGATGCGCGGCTGCTTTCCGACTTTGAGAAATATAAGAATAAGGATTTTCAGAACGCGCTTGTCGATCTGCTGCCGCAAAAGCTTATCGAGCCGCTGGTGCGCCTATCCGGCATCGACGGCCGCAAAAAGGTGAATGCCGTCACCAAGGAGGAGCGCCACCATCTGCTGCGGCTGCTGAAGGCGCTGCCCATCAAGATCAAGGCCTTCCGTCCCATTGAGGAGGCCATCATCACCAAGGGCGGCGTGGCGCTGACGGAGATCTCTCCTCGCACCATGGCCTCCAAAAGGATGCACGGTCTGTATTTTTGCGGCGAGGTGCTGGATCTGGACGCCTACACCGGCGGCTTCAATCTGCAGATCGCCTTTTCCACGGCGGTATTGGCCGGAGAAAGCGCAGCCATGGGGCTGCAATAACCACCAGGAGTGTGAGCGATGAGCAACAACGATCATTTGTTTCAGGAACGCGACGTATCCGACCAAGCGTTTTTTGTGAAGGGGCTTTGCCCCGTGGCCGCCACGGAGACCGACGTGTTTGTGAAAAATGAAGGGACGGCAAGCGAAAGGGGCGGCTTTGTGCTGCCCATCAAGGGACGGCGCAGCATTTACGTCGTTCGCTTTGACAGCAAGCCCACCGCGTTGCGGGTTGCCCTCTGCGACACGGATCCCCGCACGCTGGGAGAGGGAGAGAGCATCGGCACCGCACGCAACGCACATCTGCCTTACTTTGAGGGAGAGCCCCGGGGCGAGAACGCGGATTTCCTTTGCGCGCCCACCAAGGAGAATCAGTTCCTTGTGATCTATACGGGTGAAGAAAAGCCGTTCTTCATTGGTGAAAATCCCGTTTACATCGGCAAGGATACCGACGACTGCTGGTTTACGCCCGCACCGGTCGGTCACTTGAACGGCGGTGAGGGCAGCTTCGGTGATTGGCATTGGTCGGCAGAAGCACTTTACGAAAATCTCTACGAGCCACTTCGTCAAAAACATCCCACCTATATTACCCGCAGTCGGATCGGCAAGGACCAGACGGGCACCTATGATATGTGGCAATACACCTTCGCTCCCGAGGGCTTTGAGCAGACGCTGTTCATCACTGCCTGCCTGCACGGTCCCGAGATCGACGGCTACTTTGGCCTCACGCGCTTTTTGCAGCTGCTGGCCGAGGAGGATGGTACCCATCCGGGTCTGCACTACGTGCGCACGAGGGTGCGCCTCGTGGTGATCCCTGTGGTCAACGTGTACGCCGCCGCAACGGGTCACGAGCGCCGTAACAGCGCCGGGGTGGATCTTAACCGAGATTTTGCTGAGCACACCCAGGCGGAGACCGTCAACGTGCTGTGGCTGCTGCATCAATACAAGCACGAGACGGCGGCCATCCTTGACCTTCACGGCTGTCACAAGGGCTCCGCGCCGCTGTATTATCAGTTCAGCATGCAGGCGGGAAATTCTGCGGTCTGCCGCAAGGTGGCCAACCACGTTCACCAGCGCCTGCTTGATCTCGGCAGAGAGGCGGGCGAGCCGGACCTTCGCCTGATCCCCGGCAAATATCATAAGAGCAACGGCTTTTTGCAGGGCTACTGCTGGAACACCTTCGGCATTCCCACGCTGGTGGCGGAGCACAATCCGCAGCGCTGGTACGAGGAACATTCGGCCGAGAGCCTGCAGTGGGCCACGGAATGCTACGGAAACCTCATCATTCAGCACGCCCTGGCGAAGCTGAAGACTTAAGCCAGCTACCGAAAGGAGAATTTTTATGTTTCAGATCGCCATTGACGGCCCCAGCGGGGCGGGAAAAAGCAGTGTTGCCAAGCTGATCGCGGCACGCCTCGGCATCGTTTACGTGGATACGGGCGCGCTGTATCGCACCATTGGATATTTTGTAAGAGGCAAGGGCATTGCCCGTACCGACGTGGCGGGCATCGTTTCCTGCTTGCCCCATATCCATATTGAGGTCCGCTTTGAAAACGGCACACAGCGCGTATATCTCAACGGCGAGGATCTGGGTGACCGCATCCGGGAGCCGGAGATCTCCATGTACGCCTCGGCAGTTTCCGCCGTGCCGGAGGTGCGCGCCTTTTTGCTGGATACCCAGCGGGATATTGCCAAAAAGAACAGCGTCATCATGGACGGCCGCGATATCGGCACGGTGATTTTACCCCACGCCGACGTGAAGGTGTTCCTGTTCGCCTCCAACGAGGCGAGAGCCCTGCGCCGCACCAAGGAATTGGAGGCGAAGGGCATGCCTGCCCGCTATGAGGACGTGCTGCGTGAGATGATCGAGCGTGACGACAACGACCGCAACCGCGCCGTGGCACCCGCCGTGGCCGCCCCCGACGCTACGCTGCTGGATAACTCCAATATGACGATAGAGGAAAGCGCCGAGGCCATCATTGCCCTGCTGCGGAAAAAGCAGGAGGAGAACGACTGATGAAGAGTGTTTTCTATACCGTTTTGCACTTTTTGTTCGTTTGGCCCGTGCGTCTTGTTTTCCGCATCCGCGTGAAGGGGGCGAAAAACGAGCCGAGACGCGAGGAGGGGCCCTATCTCGTTTGTGCCAATCACCAGACGGTGCTGGACGCCGTCTTCATCTGTGCCGCCACCCGACGCCAGCAGCCTCATTTCATGGCCAAGGCAGAGCTTTTTCGCGTGTTTTTCCTGGGCCGGCTGGTACGGTGGCTGGGGGCTTATCCCGTTTCCCGCGGCAAAAGTGACGTGGGCGCGGTGAAAAGAACCATCAAGCTGCTACAGGATGGCTACAGCGTAGGCATGTTCCCCCAGGGCACCCGCTGCCCCGACCGTGACCCCAAGGATTGCAAGATAAAGTACGGCGCTGCCATGGTGGCCGCCCACGCTGGTGCTACCGTTTTGCCCGTGCATATCAAAATGAAAAATTACCGCTGGCGCTTTTTCCGCCGCGTGACGGTGGTGATCGGTGAGCCCATCCCCTTTGAAAAATTCGGCTACGACAGCGAAAAGCCCGGCGAATATGCCCGGATCGCGGATGAGATCTACAAGGAGATCTGCCGGCTTGGCGAGGGTGTGAAATGAGCGAGATCATCGTGGCCAAAAACGCCGGCTTTTGCCCAGGCGTGCGCGCAGCCACCGATAGACTTGCCGCCCGCATACGGGCAAGGCGTCCCGGTGAGCGTGTTTTTACCCTGGGGCATCTCATTCACAACGAGCAATACAATCGCATGCTGGAGGAGCAGGGCGTTTTGGCCGTCACGGAGGGGGAGCTGCCCCGACTGGCTGAAGAGGCCACGACGGATGCTCCCGTCACCGTCTTCATCCGCGCCCACGGGATCCCCTTAGAGGTGGAAACGCTGCTGGAGCAATTGGCTGCTGCGCACCCGGGCTTTGGCTTTGAGGACTGCACCTGTCCCTTTGTGACGCGTATCCACCGCATCGCCCGTGAAACCGGCGAGCGGGGAGTCGATTCTCATATTTTCATCGTGATTGGCGACGAGAATCACCCGGAGGTGGCCGGCTTTATGAGCTGCTTTTCCGGTGAAAAGGTCGCTTTTCCCGACGCGGAGGCGTTTTCCGCGGCGCTGGAGAGGGGACTTGCGGCAAAATTTTCGTCAAAAGTGCCTGTTATGGTGGCACAAACCACGCAGAAATTAACGGAATGGAAAAAATCTCAAAAAATTTTAGAAAAGGTCTCGACAAACGCGTTAATTTTTGATACAATATGTAATGTTACGGACTTGCGTCAGACGGAGGCGGCATCGCTTTCACGGATGTGTGACGGGATGATCGTGATCGGCGGCAAGGAAAGCTCCAATACCACGAAGCTTTTTGAGATCTGCCGGGCACATTGCCCCGATACGCTCCGCATCACCGATACGACCCTGATGCCTGATCTGAGGACGTTTTCATTAACCCATCGCAAAGTGGGTATCGCCGCGGGGGCATCGACCCCCTCGGAAATCATTGAGGAGGTACATAAAACAATGAGCGAAATGGAAAACTTTGCAGAATTGCTTGATGGCGCTACCATCAAGACTTTAAATACAGGAGAAATCGTTACCGGCACCGTGACCCACGTGTCTGACACCGAGCTGCAGCTTGATCTCGGCACCGGCGTAACCGGCTACATCAAGGCCGAGCGCGTATCGGACGATCCTTCTGTAAAGCTGACCGAGCAGTATCACGTTGGTGATACCGTTGAGGCCAAGGTGATCCGCGTCAGTGACGTGGAGGGTATGGCGGAGCTGGATAAGCGCCGCGTGGATTCCAACAAGAACTGGGAAAAGGTCGTTGCTGCTAAGGAGGCAAACGAGATCCTGGAGGCTCCCGTTGCCGACGTGGTAAAGGGCGGCGTGATCGTATTCGTTTACGGCAATCGCGTATTCATCCCCGCTTCTCAGTCCGGCGTGCCGAAGGATGGCGATCTCACCCCTCTGAAGGGCACCACCGTGAAGTTCAAGGTCATCGAGATCAAGGAGCCCGGTCACAAGGCCATCGGCTCTATCCGTGCTGTTCTCCGTGAGGAGCGCCGTGCCGCTGAGGAGGCCTTCTGGGCTTCTATTGAGGAGGGCAAGGTCTACACCGGTGTTGTCAAGAGCATGACCAGTTACGGCGCGTTCGTGGATCTGGGCGGCGTGGACGGCATGGTTCACACCACCGAGCTTTCCTGGAAGCACATCAAGTCCCCTGCAGAGGTGGTTTCCATTGGCGAGACCATCACCGTTTACGTCAAGTCCTTTGACGCTGAGAAGAAGCGCATTTCTCTCGGCTACAAGACCGAGGAGACCAATCCTTGGGTGATCTTCACCGGCAAGTGCCAGGTGGGTGACGTTGTGCCCGTTAAGATCGTCAGCATGATGCCCTTCGGCGCATTCGCTGAGATCATCGACGGTGTGGACGGTCTCATTCACATCTCCCAGATCGCTATGACCCGCATCGGCAAGCCTGCCGACGTGCTGGAGATCGGCCAGTCTGTTGACGCCAAGATCATCGAGATCGACAACGAGAAGCAGAAGGTCAGCCTTTCCATCCGCGCACTGCTTGAGGAGGTTGCTGCCGCTGAGGCTGCAATGCCCGAGGAGGCCGTAGAAGAGGCTCCTGTAGAGGAATAATGCCCAAATAACGAGAGAGGTCGCCCTTGTGGCGACCTCTTTTTGTCAAAATCTACAAAAAAAGTATATTTTTTTGAAATTCTATTGACATTTCTATGTGTTTTGTGTTATACTATACGATAGAAAAGCAGTATATTGCGTGTAAACGCGCCACCATAGACTATTTGAACAAAAGCGAAAGGAAGGTGCTCGAAAAATTGGAAATTGCTATCATCGCGTCTGATATGAAGAAGGAACTGATGACACAGTTCTGCATTGCTTACTGTGGTATTCTCAGTAAGCATAGCCTTTGTGCAACCAGTATCACCGCCAAATACATCTCGGATGCCACCGGCCTTAAGATCGAGCGCTTGCTGACCGGCGAGCAAGGCGGCGAGGAGCAGATCGCCACCCGCGTTGCTTATAACGAGATCGACGTGCTGCTCTACTTCCGCGACACGCGCGGCACCTCCGGCTACGACGGCGCCGGCGCGGAGCTGCTGCTGGCCTGTGATCGGGCCAATATTCCCGTTGCGACCAATATCGCCACAGCTGAGGTGCTGATCACCGCCCTTGAGCGTGGAGATCTGGATTGGCGCAATTTCATCAATCCTACAAGCGAATACAATCGCAAAAAACGGAGCTGATCGCTCCTGTGGTTGGAACACGCCCCGCCTACCGACGTGCAAAGAGAGAGGATCCTCGGCTGAAAGACCCTTCACGGCGCCGGCGACGGTACCGCCCAGCTGCCCTGTTTTATATCATGTAAAAAAGTGAAAAGCGCGGGTGGAACCGTGCGGCTCTTTGTCGCACCCCGCGCGGCCCTTTTGCGGCCGCGCGGGGTGCGTTTTTATGAAAATCAAACCATTTTGGAGGATAAACACATGAAGATCAATTTTGGTGAAAAGACCGTGGAGCTGGAGGCTCCCCTTTCCGTGTTCGATGCGGCCAAGGCCGCGGAGCTTGTGACCCGCGCTCATATTGCAGCGGAGATCAACGGCACCACCGTGGCTATGACACATCAGCTGACCGAGGATGCCGACGTCAAGCTGCTGACCTTTGCGGACGATGCCGGCCGCCACGTATTCAATCATACCGCGGCACACGTGCTTGCTCAGGCCGTAAAGCGTCTGTACCCCGCCACCAAGCTGACCATCGGTCCCGCCATTGAAGGCGGCTTTTACTACGATTTTGACAGCGAGATCCCCTTTGGCGCAGCCGAGCTTGCCGCCATTGAGGGCGAGATGAAGAAGATCGTCAAGGAAAATCACCTCATCGAGCGCTTTGAGCTGCCCCGCGCAGAGGCTGTGGCGCTGATGGAGGAGAAGGGCGAGCCCTATAAGGTGCAGCTGATCAACGAGCTGCCCGCTGATGCTGTCATCAGCTTCTATCGCCAGGGCGAGTTCACCGACCTCTGTGCCGGCCCTCATCTCTTTTCCACCGGTGCCATCAAGGCCTTCAAGCTGACTCAGTGCACCGGCGCTTACTGGAAGGGCGACCAGAATAATAAGATGCTGCAGCGCGTATACGGCGTTGACTTCCCCTCCAAGGATGAGCTGAAGGCACATCTGGAGGAGCTGGAGGAGGCAAGAAAGCGCGACCACAACAAGATCGGCCGCGAGCTTGAATACTTCACCACCGTGGAGGAGATCGGCCAGGGTCTACCCATCCTGCTGCCCAAGGGTGCTCGCGTGATCCAGACGCTCCAGCGCTGGATCGAGGACGAGGAGCAGAAGCGCGGCTACCTGCTGACCAAAACGCCCCTGATGGCCAAGCGCGAGCTTTATAAGATCTCCGGCCACTGGGATCATTATCTGGACGGTATGTTCGTGCTGGGCGATCCCGATGACTATACCAAGGAGTGCTTTGCCCTCCGTCCCATGACTTGCCCCTTCCAGTATCAGGTGTTTCTCAATAAGAAGCGCTCCTACCGTGAGCTGCCCATGCGCCTTGGCGAGACCTCCACGCTCTTCCGCAA
>JAFTQT010000091.1 GCA_017462615.1 Clostridia bacterium
AGCCGCACGGGAGCCGAACGAAATCGCCTCACGGTGATTTGTTTTCGCGTCTTTCGGCGCGCTTTCACTCGCAAGGTACACACCTTGCTTCGCAAAATCCCACCAAAATTCATCAAAAACAAATTCGCCGTGAGGTGTTGCGCAGTTTTGACGGAACAGATTTTTTTGAGGACAAGGTTCTTTTCGCAGACCATATAGATATATTGTCAAGAAAAGAACCGTAGTGATCGAGGAAATCTGCCCGACAAAACCGGTTTTGTTCGACTCCCGTGCGGCTAAAGGAGACCCTATGGACCAAGTCCGATTGCAAAAGTATTTCACCGATTGCGGCGTGCTTTCCCGTCGGGCGGCCGAGGAGGCCATCCGGGCGGGCGAGGTCACCGTCAATGGCACCGTTGCCACCATTGGCATGCGCGTGGATCCCGACGTGGACAGCGTCACCTATCGCGGCAAGCCCGTCGCGCGTCAAAGCGAGGAGCGCCACTATATTTTGCTTCACAAGCCCCGGGGCTTTGTCACCACCCTTTCCGACGAAAAGGGACGGCGCACCGTGGCAGAGCTAGTGGCCGACGTTGGTTGCCGCCTTTATCCCGTGGGGCGCCTGGATATGGACTCCGACGGTCTTTTGTTGATGACCGATGACGGCGAGCTGGCCAACCGCCTCACCCACCCGAAGCACGAGATCCCCAAGCACTATCACGTCACCGTCCGCGGAGCGGTAACCGAGGCGCAGCTCCAACGGCTTTCTGCCCCCTTTCTCCTGGATGGCTACAAAACGCTCCCTGTGGCGGTCAAACGGCTGTCTGCCGACGGCGCTGCCACGTTACTTTCCTTTGAGCTTTATGAGGGGCGCAACCGCCAGATCCGGCGCATGTGCGAGGAGGTGGGACTTACCATCACGCAGCTCACTCGAGTAGGGATCGGTAACATTGATATTGATAATTTGCCCATAGGGTATCATCGTCCCCTCACTCCTGCAGAAATTGCATACCTCAAAGGAGAAAAGATTTAAGCACCGACAAAAAAAGAGAAGGAAGCACAAGCGCTCGACGGGCTTTTTCGCACCCGTTTTCCGACTAAATTGTCGATACCTCTCGAAAAAATGCGGCAACTGGTAATTATCACTAATTCAGTTGCCGCATTTTTGTATCATTTTTTGTACTGGTACCTATTGCAATATTTGGAAAAATATGGTAATATATGGGTGTAAGAAAATAATACTGACGGAGGTTGTATAAAATGGAAACCCATGTAAAAATACTGATTGCGGATGAAAGCGCCGCAGAACGACAGAAGCTGCGTGAAGGACTGACACGGGCAGGCTGGACTCTCATTGACGAGGCTCAGAACGGTGAAGAAGCGCTGCAGAAGCTGCAGCGCGGCCGCTATGACGGCGTGCTGATCGACACCATGCTGACCAAGCTGGACGGCATTGGCGTGCTGCGCAGCTATCAGAGCATAGACCGGGATGGCAAACGCCCCGTATTTCTGATGCTTTCCCCCGTAGCCAACCAGACCATGATCGCGGAGGCCATTTCTGCGGGAGCGGATCTCTGCCTGATGAAGCCCTTTGACATGAAGAGTCTTTGTGAGCATCTGCGGCGACTTTTGGAGGGAAGGGGCAAAACGGTATCGGAAAAAGGCCAAAATCCCGCCGACGCCATCCCGGATATCGAAACCCAGGTGACCAAGATCATCCACCAGATCGGCGTGCCCGCCCACATCAAGGGCTACCAGTATCTGCGCACCGCCATTCTCCTGACCATTCAGGACAGCGACGTCATCAACAGCGTGACGAAGGTGCTTTACCCTTCCGTGGCCAAGAAATATCAAACCACCACCTCCCGCGTGGAACGAGCCATTCGCCACGCCATTGAGGTGGCGTGGGATCGCGGCGACGTGGATACCCTCAACTCCTACTTCGGCTACACCATCCAGAATAACCGCGGCAAGCCCACCAATTCTGAGTTCATCGCCATGATCGCGGATAATCTGCGCCTCAAATACAAAATGTACTGATCGCATCTTTTCAATCACAAACTAAATACAAAAGCCGCCTGGGGCAAACACCCAAGACGGCTTTTATTGTTCCGCCTCCAAGTCGACGGAAGTAAAAATATCATCATTCAAAAATTCGACCAGTGATATGTGAAATCCTTTGGCCAGCAAAATAACAGTGCTCAACGTTACAGTTTTATTTCTGCCGTTCATAATGCATTGCATACTTCCGTGCTGAATACCCGATTCCTGCTCCAAACGATATTGTGACATTCCCTTCTCCTTGAGCAGCGCAGAAACACGCCTCGCTACAGCGTCATTGACCGTCAAATCGCATCCTCCTTTGAAAGATCATTTACCTTCAGTGTATCTTTCACGTATATTGTAGCGTTTTTTTGCGCAAATTATAAGAAGGTGCACCTACATATTCACCTTGACACGTTCGCCAAGATGTGATATTATGTAGGTACACCTTCTTGAGGAGTAAAAAGTATGATTGTAGCCTTTTTTGGACATGCCCAGTATCATAAAACAAATGAACACGAGCACATCATTTTGAAAATTTTGGAACAAAATATCGGCAACGCATCTGCCGATTTATATTTTGGGAATTATGGAGCATTCGACAACTTTGCATATTACTGCGGAAAGAAATACAAAGCCACTCATCCTAATGTATCGCTTATATTTGTAACTCCATATCCAATTAAAAAGAAGCCCAGCCAACAGTACGACACCATCATTTACCCCGAGCTTGAAAACAAACCCGCAAAATTTGCAATTTTTTACCGAAACAGATATATGGTTGAGAAAGCTGATCTTGTGATTGCATATATCGAACGCGAATGGGGTGGAGCATATCAAAGCTATAATTACGCCAAAAGCAAAAGAAAAGCAATATATAATCTTGCCGAAAGCAACGTATGATTCAAAACCCCCGGAACGGTGTTTTTTCAACACCATTCCGGGGGTTTTTGTCATTTTTTGAGCTTTTGCGGCGAAATTTCCGCGCTTATTTTACGTTCTTGGTGATGACCACATTGGTGCCGTATACATCAGGAAGCACCACGGTGCCGGCCTCCACGGGAGCCTCCACGCGGATGGCGCGGATCTTCTCGAGCAGGTCGAAAATGTGCTCCTTCGGGATGGGTGCTTCAGTCTTGACGCTGGTCATGGTGTCCACCCGATTGGCGACACGCACGATGGAGGTCACGGTACGGGTGGGGTGGGTGCACTCGTCGATGGCATACTGCTTACCCTTGGGGCAGGCGTTGCCCACCACGGTCAGATTGTCCTTTTCGCCCTCCACGGTCATGGCGCAGCCACGGGGGCAAACGATACAAATGAGTTCTCTCTTCATTTTACCACCTCCAGGGAAACGGTAATGGGGGCCTTGGCCATGGCCAGCTTATCGCCCTTCACCACGATTTTTTCCATCTCGCCGGGTGCGGCCTTCAGGCGCACGGCGGTAGCCAGCACCTCGTCACCGGACTTCACGGTAAAGCGCACCTTACCGAAGGGCTGGGTCACACGCATAAACAGCGCCGTATCCTTACCCGTTTCGGTGTGTACCCGCTGGGGCAGCACGTAACGCACACCGTTACCGGGGACAGTCTCCACAGACGCACCCTCGCTCTTGCTGCCGCGCACGAAGTTGGCGGCTCCAAGGCCTGCGATCTCGGCCTCGTCGGATACGTAATCCACCAGGTCGTGGACCTGCAGCACGTTGCCGCAGGCAAAGATGCCGGGCACGGCGGTCTCGCGGTTTTCATCCACCAGTGCGCCGTTGGTGATGGGGTCAATGGGGATGCCCGCAGAACGGGTCAGCTCGTTTTCGGGGATCAGACCTACGGAAAGCAGGAGCGTGTCGCAGGGAATGTAGCGCTTAGTCTCCTCCTTTACGCGGCGTTTTTCGTCCACCTCGGCAATGGTGACACCCTCCACGCGCTTTTTGCCGTGGATCTCCACCACGGTGGTGCTGAGATAGAGGGGAATGTCAAAATCGTTGAGACACTGCTCGATGTTACGGATAAGGCCGCCGGAATAGGGCATGACCTCGCACACGGCCTCCACCTTGGCACCCTCAAAGGTCATACGGCGCGCCATGATAAGGCCGATATCGCCGGAGCCGAGGATCACCACGGTCTTGCCCACCATATAGCCCTCGCAGTTGATCAGCTTCTGGGCGGTGCCGGCGCTGTAAACGCCTGCAGGACGGGTGCCGCTGATATTGAGGGCACCGCGGCTGCGCTCACGACAGCCCATGGCCAGCACCACGGCGCCGGCCTGGATCTTCAGAATACCCTCACGGTTGCGGGCGGTGACCACGCGGTCGGGGCTGACGGCGGTAACGGTGGTTTCGGTATAAATTTTGATGCCTCGCGCCTCAACCTCCTTGAGGTATGCGTCGGCGTACTCGGGGCCGGTCAGCTCACGGCCCAGCTTGTGCAGACCGAAGCCGTTGTGGATGCACTGACGGAGAATACCGCCGAGGCCGGGCTCACGGTCCAGGATCACCACGTCGGTGACGCCACTGTCATAGGCAGCTACAGCCGCCGCCATACCGGCAGGGCCGCCGCCAACGATTACAATATCGTGTTCAACTATCATGATCCTGCCTCCTCAAATGCGGTGCTTCAGCTGCTCGGAGCCGGCGCCGTTCTTGGTGATCTGTTCCATGGGGGTATTGTTTTCCTCGGAGAGCAGCCGCATGACGTAGGGCATGCAGAAGCCGCCCTGGCATCTGCCCATACCGGAACGGGTACGACGCTTGACACCGTCGATGTCGGTTGCGGGGGGATTGCGGCGAATGGCGTCGCGGATCTCGCCCTCGTTGACGGTCTCGCAGCGGCAAACGATCTTGCCATAGGCGGGATGCTCCTTGATATAAGCGTCCTTCTCGTCGTCATTCATCTCACGGAAGGCGTGAGGATTCTCGCGGGTGCCGTTGAAGGTGGGATCGCACTCGGTAACCAGTCCCATTTCGCGCAGCAGCTCGATGGTATAGTCGGCAATGGCCACGCAGGAGGTAAGGCCGGGGGAGTCGATAGCCGCCACGTGCACCATGTTTTCGACACCGTTTGCGGGGATAATGATGAAATCGCCATTTTTCTCCGAGGAACGCACACCGGAGAAGGAGGTGATCACCTGGCGGAAATTGACGGAGGGCACACTCTTAGAGGCAAGTCTTGCCACCTGCTCAAGCCCCTCGGGGGTGGTCTCGGTGCAAGCGGGATCGGCCACCTTGATGGCCGTGGGGCCGGTCAGCAGGTTGCCGTCCACGGTGGGAGAAACGAGGATGCCCTTGCCCTCCACGCTGGGCACCTGGAAGATGGTGTGAGAAACGCGGCTGCCCTCGGTCTTATCCAGCATCATGTACTCGCCCGCGCGGGGGATGATGGTGAAGAAATTATCGCCCACCAGCTGCGCGATCTTGTCGCTGTAGCAGCCGGCGCAGTTGACCACGTATTTTGCCTCTACCACCTCGCCCGCAGCGGAGGTAACGGTAAAGCCTTTTTCGGTTTTTTCGATACCGTTTACGGCGTAATTGGTTTTCAGACACACGCCGTTGTCCATGGCATTGCCGATGGCGGCAATGGTCAGCTCATAAGGGCACACGATACCCGCATTGGGCACGTTCAGCACCAGGCTCACCTTTTCGGAGAGCGCAGGCTCCATTTCGCGTGCCTCCTCACCGGAAATGAGGGAAAGATTCGGGATACCGTTGACCTGGCCGCGCTCATAGAGCTCCCGCAGGGTGTTTTCCTCCTCCTCGGTGCCAAAGGCACAGACGAAAGAGCCGTTGCGGAGAATGGGTGCGTGCAGCTCAGCCGCCACGTTAAAGAGCTTCTCCACGCCCTCGGCGTTCAGCTTTGCCTTCAGCGTGCCGGGCTCCGGGTCATAGCCGCCGTGCACGATGCCGCTGTTGGCGCGGGAGGCACCCATGGCCACATCGTTTTCCTTTTCAAGGAGGCATACGGACAGACGGTATTTCGAAAGCTGTCTTGCCAGCATACCGCCAATGACGCCCGCGCCTACGATCACTACGTCATACATCATTTTTATCTCTCCTGTTTTATAATGAACAAATTATAGATACCAAAGCTCCTCGCGGCCGGTGGAGACCGCCAGCGCCCCATGCTCCAGCACCGAGGTGACCTCTTTTTTGGTCTCGATGAGGCCGCCGGCGATGACCGGAGTGGCACCGCGGGCAAACCGCTCGATCACCTTGCCCGCAATGCCGGGCATGATCTCAATGAGGTCGGGGGCGGCGCCTGCCAGCGTCTCCGCCATGCTCTCCACGCCCTTGGAATCCAGCGCGAAAAAGCGCTGCACACCGAGAAGGCCGTATTCACTCGCCAACCGGACCAGTTGGGTGCGAGTGCTGATGATGCCATCCACGCCGATGCCGGCGAGATACGCCACGCCCACCTTGTCCTTGCCGATGCCGTCGGCCAGATCCAGATGCACGAATACGCACTTCCCTGCCTCGTGAGCGGCCTTCACCTGCTCCTTTACGGTGAGGAGATTGGCTTTCAGACAAAAGATCACCTCCGCGGGGGAGCGCAGCGCCGCCTCAAAGGCCGTGTCCTGCACGGCGGCGATCACAGGGCTCTGCTCCAAGCGATCCAATAGCTCTTGCTTCGTCATAATAGTATCCACCTTCCAAGGGATTTTTAGACGCAAAAAAAGATGCAAAAGGTACACCTATCCCAGTGTACTCCTGCATCTCCAAAACTCCACAGTGTCTACATTATAAATCTATCTACGCAAAATGTCAAGGGGTTTTTGAAATTTTTTTCGGGTGTTTTTGCAAACCACATCCGTACCCAACCGCGCGTGGCTTTGCCCGTCCGCGCGACACAATGAAAAACAGCAGAGGAGCGCGACGCGCCCCTCTGCCGAGAATGAAATTTTGCTTTGAAGCCGTTACCACTTGGTCGGCACACCGTCCACGTAATGCCAGTAGTTCCCCGCCTCAGTAGGTGCCGTTTCACTATAATAGTAATGTGTTGCCGAAAGAAGCTCGGAATTGTGAGATATGATGAGGATATTATTCCATTCTGCCTTCGTTCCGCCATAGTAAACAATATCAAAATTGCCACATCCATCAAAAGCATTTGTTCCGATCGCTTTTACACTATTTGGAAGAACAATGGCAGTAAGGTTGCTGCAATGGGAAAACGCACCACTATCAATATATTCCACGCCGTCCGGAACAATGACAAGTGTCAGTCCGACACAGCTATAAAACGCTGATGATTCAATGCGCGTTATCCCCTCCGAGATGCTGATATTGGTCAGAGCGCTGCAATACGCGAACACAGCTTCCGAAATTTTAGCTACACCCTGTGGGATGATTACGGTAGTAAGACTATTGCATCCCAAAAACGCATTCATTTGAATGTCCGTCACGCCATTCCCTATCGTCACAGTAGCAAGACTACTGCAACCACAAAAAGCCTCCGAATAAATCCTCTTTACACTATCCGGAATGGTAACAGTGGTAAGTCCCGTACAGTAAAGAAATGCACCCATGCCTATCGTTTCAACACTGCCATCATCGGGAATCACACTGCTATCGGATCCCAAAATCAAAAATTTTTTTGCAGTTTCGATCAAGCAGTTTCCCGCACTGTGGTAATTAGGATTTTCCTCCATCACAATAATGCTCTCGGCCACGCTACATCCACGAAACGCATTGTAACCAATACTGGTTACACTATCGGGAATGATCAGAGACCCGAGACTGCGACGCATGTATGCACAATCGCCAATGCTAGTCACACTACCATCGGTAGGGATTACGCTATTGTTGCATCCCAAAATCAAGGCCTTGCTTGCGGTTTCGATCAAACAATTTCCCGCGCTATGATAGTTTGGATTTCCATTCGCCACAATAACAGTTTCGAGCCTGCTGCAATCACGGAACGCTTGGTCATAAATATGAATTACGCTTTCTGGGATAATGATTGAAATAAGGTTTTCACAACCATGAAACGCCGTACTACCAATAGCAGTCACCGGCTTTCCATTATAGACGCAGGGGATGCGCAGCTCCGTGTCGGTACAGGTGCCTATACCTTGAACAGTATAGGTTCCATCTGCCTTTTCCTGAAAATACAATCCTTCGCTAAAGGATACACCACAGGATGCACACGGAAATTCGGCATGCTGATGCCCTGTGGCAGGGATTTGTCTTATTTCAACTGCAGTGCAAAAGCAGACGCGTTTTTCTTCCCCCTGCTGACCACAGTTGGCAGGAGTTATGACCTCCCATTCTCCGTAGTCATGGCCCGTAGCTGCCACAATCCGGCTTTCCTTTTGACCGCAGGCACAGGTGCGCGTCTCCTCGCCTGCAGCCGCACAGGCGGGGGCGGTAGTGACGATCCAGGCACCATAGGAGTGATCAGTCATTGAAACGAGGCGCGTTTCCTCCTCGCCGCACTCGCAAACACGCTTTTCCTCGCCCTTGGCGACGCAGGTGGCTACAATCACAGTCTCCCATTCGCCATAGGCATGCGTATGGGGCAGTTCTTCGCACGCAACCGCAAATGAAACCACCAGCAAAAGGACAAGCGCAAGCAATAGCTTCTTTATACGCATACCGTTTTCCTCCTCCAAAGACAAAATGCGCAGCAGAGCTGCGCACCGAAAAACGCAAAGCCACTTTGCTGCGACACAAGTGTTTCTACAATATGTAAGTGGATACGATATGCGAAACAAGGCATGCATTTTTACCAAAGTAAAAACGCATACCGTATCCACCAATATTCACTTGTGTCGCAACTTCAGTATAGCACTTTCCCGGTGGTTTGTCAATTGTTTTTCACAATTTACAACGGATGCTTCCCATTGCTTTTTTCATTATATGTTATAAATTTGCCTTTCAAGAAGAGAACATCAGAATTTGTTTTTCAAATGTAAAAGCAAAAGGCGAGGAACCCTTGAAGGGTTCCTCGCCTTTTGGCAAACTACACCTTTTTGCTCATCACCATTTGGTGATCTCACCGTCCACGTAGTGCCAGAAATGCCCCTGCGTGGCGGGCTCCGTCTCTTGGTAATAATAACAGGTAGCGGCGGCAAGCGGTTCGCTATACTGTATACTGGCGTGATCCAGCAAGATCTTCCATGCGCCCTCCGGGCCGTCATAATAGACGGTTTTCAGCTTGTTACAGCCTTGGAACACATAATAGCCGAGACCGGTCACGCTATCGGAAATAACAACGTATTCAAGTGCGCCGCAATATTGGAACGTCGAGTTATTGAGGTAGGTCACGCTGGCCGGAATGATCACGGAGACAAGGCTACTGCAATTCTCAAATGCAGAACTGCCAATGAAATTCACACCCTCGCCAAGGTCGACGACGGCAAGACTGCCACAACCCTCAAACGCCAAATCACCAATATAGCTGACGCTATCGGGAATCGTGACGGCGGCAAGACTGCTGCAATTCCGGAACGCTTCAATGCCGATGGCCGTCATGCCATCGGGAATGGTGACGGAAGCAAGCTCACTGCAGCCGGAAAAGGTATTTCTCGAAATTTGAGTTACCCCCTGCGGAATGCAAATGGAACCGAGCTTGCTGCAGCCCTCAAACGCGATGCTGCCCAACGAGGTCACACTATCGGGAAGCGTGACGCTAACAAGACTGCTGCAGTTTCCAAACGCGCTCATATGAATGGTGGTCACACCATCGGGAATGGTGACGGAGGTAAGCGCGGTACAGTACGCGAAGGTTGAGATCTGAATTTCGGTTACCTTCTGCGGGATACTGATGGAGGTGAGAGCGCTGCAGTGCTCGAACGCGCCGCTGCCCAACACAGTCACTCCCTCCGGAATGCGGATGGATCTGAGGGCGCTGCATTCCAAAAACGCTTGCGCGCCGATGGAGGTCACGCCATCCGGAAGGGTAACAGTGCCAAGACTCTTGCAACGATTGAACGCATTATCGCCAATGGCTGTCACCGTATCGGGAATATCAACGGAGGCAAGGCTGCCACATTCAAAAAACATGCCGATGCCGATGGATGTCAGTCCCCGGGGCAACGTCACGGAAACAAGGCTGCCGCAATTGGAGAAAACAGAATATCCCATGGTGATCACACTATCTGCCACCGTCGCGTACCGAAGGTTGCCGCAGAAGCTGAACGCGGCAGTTCCAATGGTCGTCACATTATTCGGAACAGTCAGCTCCCGGAGGCTTTCGCAATGAGAAAACGCGCTGTCGCCAATGGTGGTCACGCCCCTGCCAAGGTCGAGCTCCATGAGGTGGATGCAGCTTTTAAACGCACCTTCACCAATGGTTTTGACGCTATTCGGAATCTTCAGGGATGTAAAGCCGCAGCCACGGAACGCTTGCATCTCAATAGCGGTCACTTGGCTGCCAAGCGAAACGGTGGCGAGGCTACTGCATCCGGCAAAGGCCCGTTCGCTGATGGTGGTAATATTTTCCCCGATGGTAACGCTGGAAAGCGAGATACAACGGGAAAACGCGCTCTGCCCAATGGAGGTCACCTGATCCGGGATCACAATAGCAGTAAGCCTTTTGCAATCGTAAAAAGCTCGCTCCCCTATGCTCGTCACATTCTTGCCGAAGGTACAGGAGGTCAGATATTCGCAGCCACGGAACAGCTCGTTGCCGATCTTGCTTACGCTATCCGGCAGCGTGACGGAGGAAAGGCGCTTGCAATAGGAAAACGCGCCGTTTTCAATGATATTTACACTGTTCGGAATCGTGATGGTCGTCATGCTCTGACAGTTTTGAAACGCTCCGTCCCGAATGGCCGTAACCCCCTCTGGGATCGTGACCGTAACAAGATTTTTACAATATTGAAAGGCATAGGAGCCGATCTCCGTCACGGGCTTGCCCCGATACGTGCCGGGAATAACCAGATCCGCACAGGCACTCTCCAAGCCGACAACAATGTAGGATGTGCCGTCGCTGCTCAATTTGTACGTCAAGCCCTCATTATTAGGCTGGCAGCCGCAAGTCGTGCAGGTATTGTTCACGTACGTGTGATCACCAACCGGAATCGTGCGCCGCTCAAATAGGCCACAGGAGCAAACGCGCGTTTTCTCACCCTCGGCAAGACAGGTGGGCGCAGTTTTCACCGTCCACTCACCATATGTGTGGCTATGCTCCTCGGGGATCGGATCGTTGCATCCAAAGGCAAACAAAACAATCGTCAGAATCAACAGAGATAACGTCAGCTTTTTCATATGCAATCCTCTCTTTATATTGTTATTCAAACCACACGTACTGTGATCTCGATTTCATTCTACCACGTCCTTGCCATTTTGTCAATACTCTTTCTGGAAATTTAGCAAGAGTGCCTACATTCAAAAAGCAAAGCCGCCTCAGAGCATGCTCTGAGGCGGCTTTGTATAGAATTCTCACCGCTCGGCGCGGCGGATGGCGGCGGCAACGCCGTCGGTGGTGTTTTCCGTCAGCACCGTGAGATCGGGGCGGCGTGGTACCACCACACCGAAGAACTCGTGGGCAAAGTCGGGACCAATCTCGGTAACACCTGCAAAGTCCAGCGTAACCTCCTTGAAGCCCTCCAGACGCTCACCGAGATACCGAGCCTCGGAGCGAGAAACCGGAAAGCCGCCAAAGAAACGCGCTACAGGGATCTCCGTACGAATAAAGCCCTCCTCCGGGTCCACGTATCGTCCCATCACATCGCTGATCTCACGATCAGTATCGTTATTCAAGGCCATCTGCACAGCGGTGCCGCGGAAGCGCTCACCGGTGCCCTCGTCCTCCTCATCCTCCCCAACGGGAGTGAACAGCTGCATATCCGAGCGAATGGCAAAATGATCCATCAGGCGGGAGGTGAAGAAAATGCCCTCACCCCGATGAGCATCAGCATCGCTGGTGTATCCACCGGTATAAAGAAGAGAGGCTGCCTCGGCGGTGGTAATGCTCTCCCCCGTTTCCTCACGACGCGCCTGCTGGATGCGGCGGAAAATACCGGCGCCGTTATCCAAAATACCCACGATGGTGCAAAGCCGGCTGCGGCTGACCACACAAATGATAGCAGAAGCGCCGGAATGCTCCATGGCGTTATTCAGCATGGAGGTAATGGCGTAGCGCCAGATCTTCTGCACGTTGGCAGGATAGTCCGCAAGCAGAGGAGCAACGTCGCGGTTATAGACACGATCCTCGGAGCGCTCCTTGGAGGTATCGATGGTGAAGCGACTGGTGCGATACACGATGCGATAAGGCATGGAGCCACCCACACGCTCCAGCTCGCCGGTGTCCTGTAGGTGATTGATATAATTATAAACGGTAGAACGGGAGACCGAAAAGGCCTCCATGGTGCGATCCACAAAATCGGGATCCTCCTCAAAAATACATTGCAGCAGAAATTTTTCCGCCTCAAGACGCTCTTGCTTTTTCATATTCCCTTCCCCTTCCTTTTTGTCGGAGATTGTCGTTACATATAGTGTATCACACTTTTTCCAAAATGTCAAGATGAATTTTCCAATTTTTGAAATTGTTTTTTCTACAAGTGAGACCGCCCTTTCCATTTTGCTACTGCTTGTGTCATTTTTTTCCAAAATCTGAAATCATTTTTTCTTTATCCTTGACACAAAAAAATGCGAGTGCTATAATAAAAATACCAAAACGCTCCTTTATTGGAAATACATGTAACAGGAGAAATGCTATGCAGCAATTACCAAAAGGCTATTACGCCGTCCAAAGTGATTTTGAAAACGCTCCCAAGGATACCTTTACCTATAAAGGCGTAACCTACGCCGTTGAGGCGGGCGTCAATCTGTTTGCCACCTGCTTTGAGGCCAACGCCGCAGCGGTGGAAGTGCCGGATGAGGTGCTGGAGGGCCTTCCCTACGAAGGCTTTGCCGCCCCCGTCATTCTGTTTTCCGCAGGCAAGCACGTGATCGGCCAGTCGCGCGCCGAGCTGATCCTCTTCGCCGCCTCCCGCATCCTGCTGGGTGAGCAGGCAGGTGTTTCCTCCAGCCTTTTTGAAAGAGAATCACCCACGGATGTACCGCCTCTGAATCCCGTGCGAGAGGGCGCGGGGGAAAGCGAGCTGTTCGGCACCAGATGGTTCGGCAGAGCGCGCGTCGCAGAGGATGCCGTCATCGATACACTGGTGCTGGACGGCTTTACCTGCAGCGGCTTTTTCCGTGTAGCCGATCTGCGCACCAAGGGCGATCGCCCCTGCTCCTACACCTTCTCCAACATCATTCAAAAGGGCCCCTGCGGTTATACCCTGTACGACCTTGGAACCCTTTCAGCCGACACGGCGCTGCACCGCAGCGTGACGCTGGACAATATCCGTCTCGACAACTATTTTGAACTGGACCGCGGCGGTATTTTCGTCCGGCTGTGTGCCGAGCAGATCACGTTTTCCCGCCTGGTCATCAACGGCACGACGCAGGTGTTCGGTTTCACCGACATCACCCGCGCCATTCCCAGCCATGCCAAAAACGCACCCGTCACGTGCATTGATTTCAAGGAATGCTACCTGAAGGACATTGGCGGCGAGAACGGCATTGCCACCTCGCTCGGCGGTGCTGAGGAGAGCGTCATCAAGATACACGTGCGCGACTCCGTGTTTGTAGACGCCTCCCGTGCAGGCGAGGCCTTCCTGAATCCGCACCTTGCCAATGAAAATTGTGCCCTTACGCTGGAGCGCTGCCATCTGGTAGATACGCGCGGCAACCGTGCCGCCGTCTCCATTTGGGGTGGTGGCGACGGCGTTACGCTGACCGACTGCCATCTGGAGGGCTTTGAGGTTGCGGTGGAACACGCTGTAATGCCTCCCGTGGATGCCCCCGACGCCGTCGAAAATCACACCGACGATTGGGTGACCGAGACCCCCGACGCGCACACCGTCTTCGGTACGGCCAATGCCGATTTCTCCGCGCTTGATACCTACTACGCGGACTACCGCCCCTATTACGGCGACCAGCACGTGCACAGCGACTGCGGCGGCACCAGCGACGGCAAGTTCCCGCTGGCCGATTGGCCCGCCGCCATGGACGAAAAGCAGCTGGACTTTGCCGCCATCGTTGACCACAAGCAGATGCGCGGCTTCTTCCTGCCCGAGTGGGATGAGGAGCGCTTCATCATCGGTACCGAGCCCGGCACCACCATCACCGACCTTGAGGACGCCTTCGACAAGGGCATGCACTACAATATGCTCTTCCCCCACAAATACGGCCTTGCCATGGTGATGGCAAACTTCCCCGAATTCGAGTTTCGCGGCGACGAGCTGACGGGCAGCTATAAGTATCCGAAATTTACCAAAGAGCGTTTCATGGAGCTGACGCGCTATATCCAATCCATCGGCGGCATGATGGTACACCCACATCCCAAGTCTATGATGGTGTCAAAAAATCCGCTGGATTATTACATGGGTGAGCATATGTACCTTGAGGTGATGGTCGGCAGCTATCGACACCATTCCTCTATCCGCAGCTACGATCTGTGGTGCGATATTCTGTCACTCGGTAAGCACGTGTGGGCATCCGGCGGTTCGGATACCCACGGAGGCGTGAGCAACGGCTGCGTTTCCACCTTCTATTCCAAGGAAAAATCCGGCAGAGCCTTCTTTGATGTGATGCACTCTGCCGACTATGCCGTTGGCGCACTGGGCATCCAGATGATGATCGACGGACACCCCATGGGCTCGGAGCTCGCCTATCATGACGGCATGCGCCTCACGCTACGTGTAGGTGATTTCCACGCCCCCGCCTTCCGTGAAAATACCGCCTACGAGCTGCGCGTTTATACCGACAAGGGCCTTGCGTACGCCTCCATGTTCAATGGCCGCGAGACGCAGTACCTCTCGCTTGCCGTACAGCAGCGCGCCTTCTACCGCGCCGAGGTGGTCGACCTCACCCACGGCGGCTTCCGCATCGCCGTCGGCAACCCCATCTGGTTGGATGGAAAGGAAGCCGAGGCAGAAACAGAGGCAGAAGAAGCCTGAGATTGATCTTTCGCTGAAGCTTTTCAATAACAAAGCTCCACAAACGCCACCGGCATGACGCCGGTGGCGTTTGCTTTTCAAAAAAGGGCCGCGCCATCAAAGCGCGGCCCCCAGTGTCAAAGCCTCAAAGGAATTTTACTTCTGCATACCCTGCTCGTAGGACTCGATCATCTTCTTGACCATCTGGCCGCCGATAGAACCGGCCTGACGGGAGGTGAGATCACCGTTATAGCCCTGCTGAAGATTTACACCCACATCGCTTGCAGCCTGCATCTTAAACTGCTCAAGAGCCTTCTTTGCCTGCTTGTTTGCCATTTTCGTTCTCCTTCGCTCGCATTAACACCCACCATCTTCGGCATCTGCTGCACGAAGCGGCAAAAGCGAGCCTTTTCATCTATATTCAAGAGCGCTCGGCGCGTTGCCTCACAGGGCAAAGTCGGCACCCGTGGGCAACCGCTTCACATCCCCGCGAAAGTCATCGTCTGCTTTCGCGCTCCGAGTTATATTGTGCACCGCAATACGGAACTTATGATTGGCAATTTTTACGGCGTTTTTCAAGGGCAAAGCCACGATTTTGCCCGTCAAAATCTTCCGTTTGCCGAAACCGCTACCGAATTTATATAAATTCGTTCGCTTTTGAGCATAAAACGTACAAGGTAGCGTAAAAAAACCGCCAAAACGATTGACAGAAACGGCTTGAAGTGCTATAATCAATATGTATATTCGCGCCTTTGGATGCGAATATACGCTTCACTCAATCTGATCATTGAGAGGGTTTTGAAAGTTCATCAACTATCTACTATAAGGAAAGGAAAAAACACATGGCAACCGTAGTCATCATGCCCCGCCAGGGGCAAAGCGTTGAAAGCTGCATCATCACCGCTTTCAACAAAAAGGTGGGCGACACCGTGGAAAAGGGAGACGTTCTCTTCTCCTACGAAACCGACAAGTCCTCCTTCGACGAGCCCGCTCCCGAGGCAGGCACCATTCTGGCAATCTTCCGCGAGGAGGGCGACGACGTTCCCTGTCTTGAGAACGTGCTTGTGATCGGCAAGGAGGGCGAGGATATCTCCGCCTTTGCTCCTGCCGCAGCAGCCCCCGCCACCGAGGCGCCCACAGCTCCCGCTGCCGCTGCCGAGGCTGCTCCTGCAGCACCTGCGGCTCCCGCTGTTGCGGCTGCCGCTCCTGCTACCACCGAGGGTGTTGGCTCCATTTCTCCCCGTGCCCGCCTGCTGGCCGAAAAGACCCACGCTGACCTGCTGAAGGCCGTGCCCACCGGTCCCAACGGCCGCATCATCGAGCGCGACGTGCAGAAGCTCCTTGACCTTGGCCTCACCGTTTCTCCCGCTGCCCGCGACGGCTACACCGCTGCCACCGAGGGCACCGGCATCAACGGCAAGGTGGTTCTGGGCGACCTGAACGCACCCGCAGCCGCTCCCGCCGCTGCCGCTGAGGCTGCTCCCGAGGCCGCCTTTGAAGACGTGAAGATCCCCAACATCCGCAAGATCATTGCCAAGCAGATGTGCGCATCCCTCACCACCATGGCTCAGCTGACGCTGAACACCTCCTTCGACGCCTCCAAGATGATCGCCCTGCGCGGCTCTCTCAAGGCCGGTGCCGAGAAGATGGGCCTTGCCAACATTACCTACAACGACATGATCCTGTTCGCCGTTTCCCGTGTGCTGCTGAACCACAAGGTGCTCAACGCCCACTACCTGAACGACGACACCATGCGCTACTTCAAGACCGTAAACCTCGGCGTTGCCGTGGATACCGAGAGAGGCCTGATGGTTCCCACCGTATTCGGTGCGGAGAAGATGTCTCTCAACCAGCTGGCCAAGAGCGCCAAGTCCGTGATCAGCGACGCCCAGGGCGGCAAGATCAACCCCGATCTGCTGAAGGGCGCAACCTTTACCGTGTCCAACCTGGGCTCCATGGGCATTGAGTCCTTCACGCCCATTGTCAACCCGCCCCAGACCGCAATCCTTGGCGTAGGTGGCATCACCAAGCGTGTAAAGGAGGTTGGCGGCGAGGACGTGACCTACTCCGCTATGAGCCTGTCCCTGACCATCGACCACAGAGCTATCGACGGCGCTGACGGCGCACGCTTCCTCAAGGAGCTGTGCTTTGCCCTCGAGAACTTCGATCTGCTTCTGACCAAGTAAGGAGGCTGCTGTAATGTATGATCTGATTATTCTGGGCGGCGGCCCTGCCGGCTATAACGCTGCTGAGCGTGCCGGCCACGCCGGTCTCAAGACCGTGGTGATCGAGGAAAGAGCCCTTGGCGGTGTCTGTCTCAACGAGGGATGCATTCCTACCAAAACCCTGCTCTATTCTGCCAAGATCTACGACTACGCCAAGCACAGCGCTGACTATGGTGTGACCTTTGGCTCTGCCTCCATCGACCACGGCTTCGTGGTAGAGCGCAAGAACAAGGTGGTAAAGCAGCTGGTCTCCGGCGTGGGCGCCAAGATGAAGAAGTGCGGCGTGGAGGTGGTCAAGGCCACCGCCACCATCAAGGAAAGACACGCCGAGGGCTTCGTGGTCGTAGCCGAGGGCAAGGAGTACGTCGGCAAGCAGCTGCTGATCTGCACCGGCTCCTCCGCCGCTATCCCGCCCATTGACGGTCTTGCCGATTCCCTGAAGGAGGGCTACGCTCTCACCAACCGCGAGGTGCTTGACTTGAAGGAGCTGCCGCGCGAGATCGTGATCGTCGGCGGTGGCGTTATCGGCCTGGAGATGGCCTCCTACTTCAACTCCGTGGGCGCAAAGGTCTACGTGGTGGAAATGATGAACAAGATCGCCGGCCCCGTGGACGGTGAGATCTCCACGATGCTGCAGAAGGAATACGCCGCACGCGGTATCGAGTTCATTCTCGGTGCCAAGGTGGTCTCCATCAAGGATAAGTCCGTCACCTACGAAAAGGACGGCAAGCTCTCTACCATCAAGTCTGATTACGCCCTCGTTTCCATCGGCCGCCGGGCAAGAACCCAGGGCCTTGGCTGTGAGAACATCGGCCTGAAGCTGGAGAGAGGCGCCATCGTCACCAACGAGTTTGGCAAAACCAACGTGCCCGGTGTCTGGGCTGCCGGTGACGTCAACGGCAAGTCCATGCTGGCTCACACTGCCTACCGTGAGGGTGAGGTCTGCATCAACAATATCCTCGGCGGCAAGGATCGCGTGAACTACGCCGCTATCCCCTCCGTCATCTACACCAATCCCGAGGTGGCATCCGTGGGTGAAACCACCGAGACCGCCAAGGCCAAGGGCCTCGACGTAGAGATCCAGACCGTGACCTTGAAGTACAGCGGTCGCTACATCGCCGAGAACGAGCACGGCAACGGCGTGCTGAAGGTGCTC
>JAFTQT010000092.1 GCA_017462615.1 Clostridia bacterium
GTAATAGCCCTCGGGGCAAAACTCTGCTTGTCCCTCCTGCATTTTGGTTTCCTGCAGGCAGAAGATATCCGCATCGGCCTCGGCGAAAATCTCGGCAAAGCCCTTGCCGAGGCAAGCGCGAAAGCCGTTGACATTCCATGAGATCAGCTTCATTTCAATCCTCCTCTATGCGGGCAAAGCGCGGCATGACCTTGCCGTCCCGCTCCACGGTTTCCAGCCACATGGAGGCAGGGCGCACCCAAATATCACCCTCGCCGTACAAAGCACGGTACACCACCATCTCCTCCAGCGTTTCCGAGTGCCGCGCTACGCCGAGCACCTCGTACTCCATTCCCTTAAAATGGCGATACCGCCCAGGGATAACAGTATCCTTATTCATTTTTTATTCTCCTTCTTCGGCATAGATCAAGGTAGCGGTGATATCGCCCCACGCTTCACGGATGTGCTTTGCTGCATTTTCGTCAAAATACCAAAGCTCGGGCTGCTTCTTTTCGTTGCCGCCGCGCTCACCCAACATACCATTTCGGTACTGGATATACGTATTTCCCAACAGTACAGGACAATACGCATCCTTTTTTGCCACCAAATGCACCATCCGATAAGCGGAGCGATCCAAGATATTGCTTTCGATCACAAAATCCTCGGCAGCGTTGGCGTGATCCCAGCCCTTGATGTGAGCTGGGGTATGCTTATTGTGACGTTGCTGCCCCCATCCGTATCCGGAAAGGCGCAGAAGGTTATGGCGGAATACAATATGTCGCATCAGGCTTTCGGTGTCGCCTGCGGTCATATTCAAAAAATACTCAATGCCATACACGCAACGCTCGACCAGATTGTTTTCATAAAGCACGTTTTGCATCACGTACCTTCTGCCGTCGGTGGTCACCTGATGGGTGATGCCTGCATCGTAGACCTGATAAATATAGCAATTCGAAACAGTGAAATCCTCACAGCCACCGTAGATTTCCACGGCGTTACCGTAGCGTGTCACGCTGCCTCTGCCTCCCTCGGGGAAATTGGGATCGGTGCCGGCGTAATGCTGGATACAGCCGCCGATCCAGCCGATCTCGCAATTGGTGACGCAAAGTCCCACCACGTGCCCGTACGCCGCTACGGCGTGACAGCCGATATATTTGAGGCAAAGATTATCCAGGTGCACGTTGGCGCGATCCGCCACAACGAACATATGCTGCCGAGGTAACGCCTCAATGCTGTTGAAAACCTCACCGGGGTTACCGCGGTCACAGCGCAGATACAGCGTACCGTAGCTCCGCTCATCCATTGCGGGAACAGGCGGTGCACCGCAGTCATATTGCGGACAGGTCAGGCGGTCATCGTAATGCCAATAAAGGTCGAGATCATCGGTCATTTCCGACGACATCACAAAGGGACGGCTTTCCTCGTCTCGGCAAACGAATCTCCCGTTTAGATATGAGGGGATCAACTTGCGACTATGGGCTTGTCCGTCGTCAAAAATGATCGTGCCAACATCAAGAATTTTTTTGGCATATTGCCAAATGTGATGCGCTTCATCCGCAAGCGTCCAGAGTGAGGGAGTGGCCATATCCTCGATCCAACCATAGAAGCGAGGCTTTTCACCCGTGCCGTAAGCACCGTAGGTAACACCCCGCTTCGTGTCAACCCATCCACGGAAGATATCCCCACGGCAAAAGAATACACCGTCACCGGGCAAAAGCACCGCCTCGGAAACGCGTCGTAGGGTTCTCCACGCACTGTCCGGGGTACGCCCGTCGTTTGCATCGTTGCCGCTCGCGCTGACATAGTATGCAGTACCCGCAATCGTCACGACATCTGTGGCAAGTCGGATTTCTTCCCTTCTCTTATCGGCCAGCGCGTCAGCCTCCCAAAGGTTTCCGATCTTCATCTTAAACCTTCGCGCCCTGCTTCGCAGCGGCGGTAAAAGTATTTTTCAGCAACATGGTAATGGTCATGGGGCCAACGCCGCCGGGCACGGGAGTGATGGCCGAGGCAACGGGCTCCACAGAGGCGAAATCCACGTCGCCGCAGAGCTTGCCGTCTGCGGGACGGCGATTCATGCCCACGTCAATGACAACAGCGACCTCCTTTACGTAGGAGGCGTCGAAGAACTCCGGCTTGACAATGGCGGCCACCAGAATATCAGCGCGACGACAGACCTCTTTGAGGTTCCTGGTGCGGCTGTGGCAAACGGTCACGGTGCCGTTGGCTTCCAGAAGCAGCAGCGCCTGGGGCTTTCCAACGATGTTGGAGCGTCCGACCACCACGCAATCCTTGCCCTCGATCTCAACACCGCTGCGGCGCAGCAATGCCATCACGCCTGCGGGCGTGCAGGGCAGAAAATCGTAATTGCCGATCATACTGCGCCCTACGTTATAGGGGTGGAAGGCGTCCACGTCCTTTTTGGGGTCGATAGCCAGCAGAATCTTTTCCTCGTCCAAATGCTTCGGCAAGGGCAGCTGCACCAGACTACCGTGGATGTGCGCGTCGTTGTTCAGCTTATCGATCAGCGCAAGCAGCGTTGCCTCGTCGGTATCGGCGGGCAGCTCGTAGCCCTCGGAAAGAAAGCCAACCTCCTCACAGGCGCGGTGCTTGTTACGCACGTAAACCCGAGAGGCGGGATCCTCGCCCACGATCACCACGGCAAGGCCGGGGGCGTAGCCGTTTTTCTTTTTGAAATTTTCCGTATCGGCAGCGATCTCCCGTCGGATATCCGCGGCGATCGCTTTTCCGTCAATCAACATTGCCATTGTCCTCATTCTCTCCTTCTCGTTGTTTTTGTTCCTGTGCTGTGCGGGCAATGATGGCATCAATATCCGCCTCGGCATCGTCTGTATCCCGGCTCGTCGTTTTACTGACCGTGGAACGCCGGGCACTATCATAAATCGAAACGTATTCCTCGCTGTCAAGAGCCTTGCGGTGCTCCTTGGCAAGAAGATACACCAGCAACGCAGTGCAGATGACGAAACAAAGGAAGCCAATGAGCTGTGACACGCGGAAGGGGCCAAAATACAAGCTATTTTCTCGCAGTCCTTCGATGAACATTCGCCCAAAGCCGTAAAAGGCAAGGTACATCATCAGAATTTGTCCGTTAAACTTTTTCTTTTTGTAAAGGAAATGCAGCAGCAAAAAGCAGCAGAGATTCCAAACGGATTCATAAAGGAACGTAGGGTGGCAGAAATACACCTGATTGCTGCCCTCCTTATAAAATCCCATTCGCAGGAAAAAATGCTCTGACGTGGCAAGGCCGTAGGCCTCCGCGTTGAAGAAATTACCCCAACGACCGATGCATTGCCCCAATGCCATGGCGGGCACGATCATATCAAAGGCCTTGAGGACGCGATCCTTTTTCAGCTTTTTGAACTTGCTGACGATCAAAACCGCTACGACGCCACCGATAACACCGCCATAAATAGCAAGGCCGCCGTTCCAAATGGCAATCACGTCATACAGCGTCTGAAAGGTGCCCTTTCCCAAATTTGCCACCACGTAGAAAAGGCGGGCACCAATGACACCCAGCGGGATAACAGCAAGGAAATAATCGATCACATCCCCATACTGAAAGCCCTCGTACCTTGAGCGGTAGAACACGTACGCCAAGGCCGCAAGCATACCCAGCATCACCAGGATGGTATAAAAGCGGATCGGAATGCCATCGCCAATGGGAATGACAAAGGCTACCTCCGGCACCCGTACCGGTCCCAAGCCAAGACCGGGAAAGCCAATCAAATTCGTTTCCATAAAAGCTCCTTTCATCAGGAATCCGGATAGATCACCGAAAGAGTCCGACATGCGGGATCAAAAAGCTTTGAAAGCAAGGCCGCGACGTCCTCCGGCTGGATGCCGAGGATCACATCCGCGTAGGAAAACAGCTCCACACCCTCAAAAACGAAGGAAAGCAGCGTATTGGCAATTTCCTCGGTGGAGTCAAAGCTTTTGATATATTCGGCGTATTCAATGCGCTTGCAGCGCTCAAAATCCTCGGTGGAAAAGCCCTCGCGGTGAAGCTTTTCGAAATACTGCCAGATTTCATCCATCACCCTTTCCGGCTCCTCGGACTCGCCCGCGATCTGCAAAAAGCCAAAGTCCCGCGTCAGCACGTAATCGGCAGAAAGCTCCGGAGAGATCATGCCGCTACCGTAAAGCTTATTATAAAGCTCACCCGCCTCCGAAAAGAGCATTTCGTTCAAAATGGCCATGGCGGCATCGCGCTTCAAGCGCTCCTCGGGATCATCGGGAATATGCACGTCCTTCACACCGATGGAGAAAATCGGCTTTGCCACATGTCCCTCCTCCGTCACCGTCGCGCGGTGCGCGGTGGCAGGCTCCTCCACCAATCGGCGCGGCACCTTTCCCTGCTCTGCCGCTTGAGGCAGATGGGCGTTTGCGATCTCCAGCACCTCCTCCGCATTGACGTCGCCGCAGACCACCAAGGCCATATTGGAAAGCCTGTAATAGGTGCTGTGCGTATCATAAAGGATCTTTGGAGTAATGGCGGAAATGGAGGCAACTGAGCCACAGATATCGGTTTTCACCGGATGGTTGGCATAAAGCCCCTCCAGCATATTATAGTAGCAACGGTCATAGGGGTTATCCAGACACATCCGGATCTCCTCTTCGATGATGCCCTGCTCCTTTGCCACGCTCTCCTCCGTAAAGTAAGGATGTGTCACGAAATCGATCAGCTCCGCGAGAGCTTCCGCAAAGTGATCGGTGCAGGAGAACAGATACACCGTACGGGTGTGCGAGGTATAGGCGTTGGCATCGGCTCCCAAAGCGGAAAAGCGCTCAAATGAATCGGTGCCGTCCTCGTTGAAAAAAAGCTTATGCTCCAGGAAATGCGCCACGCCATCGGGCAGCTTCAGCTGCCCCGCCGCATCCAGTGCATGATCCACAGCGCCAAAATTGGTAGCCAATAGAGCATAAGACGTAGACATCTGCTTGGGAAACACATAAATAGGCAAACCGCTTTCGTGATGGAAAACGGTATATTCCTCACCAAGCAGATCGCTCTGATAGGTTATTTTCTTCCTGTTCATTCTTCCTCATCCTCCTCTCCTTCCTTCGTTCCCTTCAGGAAGAAGGTGGCCCTGTGAGAAACGTGCGCCGCCGCCTCTACGATATCAGAAAGCGTGACGCGGGCAAGGCGCGCCTGCCACTCTGCCATGGTTTCCTCGTTGCCGGCAAGGATGCGACCGGTATAAAACCGCGCCAGCACGCCCGGGTTATCTCCACTCTGACGGTAGGAGTGCTCAATGGCGCGACGGGCGGCCAAAAGCTCGGTGTCGCTGATCCTACCCGCCTTGATGTCTGCAAGCTGCTGCAGCATAGCCTCCTCGACTACGGCACGGTTCTCAACCTTCATACCGCTATTTGCAAACAGTATGCCCTTATAAAGATCAAGCGAGGAACTGCAATGATAGCAAAGACTCATGCGCTCACGCACGTTGAGAAACAGCTTGGAGGCCGGCGAACCGCCGAAAATTTCGTTCAGATACAGCATTGCCGGTGCCAGCGGATGCGAAAGTGACACGTCGGTGCGGAAGCCAAGCGAGAGCTTACCCTGCAAAAGAGGCATTTCCTCCACCTTTTCCGCAAGCCCGCTGCCACCGTGTACGTGGGCGGTATACGGGGCGGGCGTGCCGCCGAAATCACCGAAGTAAGCCTCCAGCAGCGCCGCTACCTCGGCAGCGGGGGTGCACCCAACGTAGGAAAAGACGGGTGCAACGCTCTCGGTCAGCTGATGATAGCGGGCGGCAAGGGTAGCCGGTGTCAGATTCTCGATCGTGTCCTCACTACCGATAAGGGAAAGCGCGTAGGGCTCACCTGCGCACAACAGCTTTCGACAAGCGATAGAAGCATAAGCCTTGGGATTGTGTATGGCAGAGCGGATGGCATCACGCAGATTCTGTTTCTCGCTCTCCACAAAGGAGGCAGTAAAGCATCCGGTTTCGTCAAGCAGCGGTTTGCAAAGCAGCTCCGCCAGCATTTTCGTCACCTCCGGCAACAGTCCAAGACCGCCGCCCACGTAACGTGCGCCAAGAAAATCCGCCGCAAAGCCAAGGGTCTGCATATCGCCGGTACGGCGGTTGGAGGAGGAAATGGCGGTGGAATACATCTCGTCAAGGCGCCGATTGAGCAATGCCAGGCTCGGATATCCTGCCGTGCCCCGACGAGTAAGTGCCATCACCATCGCGTTATGCTGAGCGGTCTCCAACATCAACGGTGCAGTAAAGGAAACGGCAAGCAGCTCGCTTTTGAAGCGCTCGGTATTGATATAGATCAATCGGCTATGCCGTCCAATAGGTAATGCAATGGGGTTCATAAGTACCTCTTATTACGATAATATATATATTTTACACGAAAGCGCCTCATATTGCAAGTGCTTCACGGAAATTTCACAGAGAAACCTCATTTTCACGGGAAACAGAGCGCGACGGCTTCACGAAAGTAAAGCCGTCGCGTATTTTCGCTTGTATATCAGGAAAGCGCTGCCACTATGCTCTCGGCAGCCTCAGTGAGAGGATCCTTCTCCACCCACTCGATGTGCCCCTCGTCCACCAGCGCGGAGAGCGCGGGATCAATAGGCATCTTTGCAAGCAACGGGAAGCCGAATTCGGCTGCCACCTGCTCAATGTGGCTCTCACCGAAAATGCGGATCTCCTTGCCGCAGTCGGGGCAACGGACGAAGCTCATATTCTCCACCAGGCCCAGCACGGGAATATTCATCATATTGGCCATATTGGCGGCCTTGGCTACGATCATGGAGACCAACTCCTGGGGGCTGCTGACGATTACCACGCCGTCCACCTTGAAGGACTGGAACACGGTGAGGGGCACGTCGCCGGTGCCGGGAGGGCAGTCGATCAGAAGATAATCGATATTATCCCAGATCACATCGGTATAAAACTGCTTGACGGTGCCGGCGATCACAGGGCCGCGCCAGATAACGGGGCTCTTCTCGTCGGGTAAAAGCAGGTTCAGAGAGATCACGTCGATGCCGCCGGGAGTGCGGGCAGGGAAAAGGCCGCTTTCATCGCCCTCGATACCGCCCTTCAGGCCAAAGGCCTTGGGGATGGAGGGACCGGTGATGTCTGCGTCCAAAATACCGACGCGATAGCCCTTGCGGTTCAGCGCCACCGCAAGCAGCGAGGTGACCATGGATTTACCCACGCCTCCCTTGCCGCTGACAACGCCGATGATCTTGCCGATCTTGCTTTTTTCGTTGGGCTTATCGTACTGAGGCGCCTTGCGAGAGGCGCAATCACTGCTACAGGTTGAACAATTATGCGTACATTCTTCTGCCATTTTCTGATCCTTTCCGGGGAAACATTTCCCACTTAACATTTTCACACTATTATTATACACCTTTTTGCGGAAATTGCAAGTTCTTTCCCAAATTTCCTTTCTTTTATTCATAAATACTTGCAAGAAGCTGCGGATTATGGTAAAATAATACAATCATGACATCGGAAAGGATCTCATATGCGAAAGCTACTACGTTTTTTGAAGCCCTACCGCAAGGAATCGGTGCTCGGCCCACTCTTCAAGATGCTGGAGGCGCTGTTTGAGCTGTTTATTCCGCTGGTGGTGGCGGATATCGTTGACAATGGCATTGCGACGGGTGACGGAAGCTATATTCTCCGACACTGCGGCCTGATGGTGCTGCTGGGCGTGATCGGCCTTGTCTGCTCCATCACCGCGCAATATTTTTCTGCCAAAGCGGCGGTAGGCATGGCCGCCGACCTGCGGCGGGATCTCTTCGCCCACATCGGGCACCTACCCTTTGCAGAGGTCGACCGCTTCGGTACCGCCACGCTGCTTTCCCGCACTACAGCAGATATCAATCAGATCCAAAGCGCTGTCAATCTTGTTTTGCGTCTCTTTTTGCGCTCCCCCTTCATTGTATTTGGCGCCATGATCATGGCCTTCACCGTTTCTCCGAGAGCGGCCACCACCTTCGTCGGCACCATCCCCGCGCTTTCCGTGGTGGTGTTTGGCGTCATGCTCATCAGCATCCCCATGCAGCGTCGCGTACAGGCAAGGCTTGACCGCGTGCTGAGGCTCACTCGTGAAAACCTTACCGGTGCCCGCGTGGTTCGCGCCTTTGCCCGCGAGGAGGAATCCGCCAAGGAATTTGCCGCCGTCAATGGTGAGCTAACGCGCCTGCAGCGCTTTACCGGGCGCTTCACCGCGCTCCTCAACCCCATCACCTACGTGATCATCAATCTCTCTGTGCTTTTGATCGTGTGGCTGGGCGGTGTGCAGGTCAATATGGGGAATCTGCAGACCGGCGACGTCATCGCACTTTACAACTATATGTCGCAGATCCTAATTGAGTTGATCAAAATGGCAAACTTCATTATTCTGATCACCAAGGCCTGCGCCTCGGCAGGACGCATCAACAAGATCTTCGATACCCCCGCCTCTCTCCCCACGCGCAAGCCGGAGGCTGCCGAGCAAAACGGAGAGAAGGTTTCCTTCCGCGGCGTTTCCCTCCTCTATCACAAGGGAGCCGAGCAAGCGCTGCAGAATATTACGTTTTCTGCGGCTCCCGGTGAGGTGATTGGCATCATAGGCGGCACCGGCTCCGGCAAATCCTCTCTTGTGAACCTTATTCCCCGATTTTACGACGTTACGGCAGGTGCTGTACTGGTGGACGGCGTGGACGTGCGCGACTACGGGAACGTAGAGGAGCTGCGCCATAAAATCGGCATCGTACCGCAAAAAGCAGAGCTTTTTGCCGGCACCATCCGGGAAAATCTGCTCTTTGGAAACGAGCACGCCGACGACGACGCGCTGATGGAGGCGCTGAAAACAGCGCAAGCGGCGGATTTCGTCCTTCAGAAGGAGGGCGGACTTGACGCCATTGTAGAACAGCGCGGCCGCAACCTTTCCGGCGGTCAGAAGCAGCGCCTTTCCATCGCTCGCGCCCTGGTTCGTCGACCGGAAATCCTCATATTGGATGATAGTGCCTCCGCTCTCGATTACGCCACTGACGCCGCGCTGCGCCGCGCACTTGCCAACCTTGACTACCGACCCACGGTGTTCATCGTTTCCCAGCGTACTGCCTCCATTCGCGAGGCAGATCGCATTCTGGTGCTGGAGGACGGTGAGGCCGTTGGTATCGGCACGCACGGCGAGCTGCTTCGCACCTGCGACATCTACCGAGAGATCCATGAATCCCAGTTTGGAGAGGAGGCAAGCGTATGAGCAAAAAGAAAAACAAAGCCCCACGCGGTACGCTGCGCCGGGTGCTCTCCTATCTGCGTGGGTATCGCGTTTTCCTCTTCCTTTCTCTTCTGCTTTCCCTCGCCACGGTGCTGCTGACCCTGTGGCTCCCCGTGCTGATCGGCGATGCCATCGATCTGATCCTTGGGCCGGAGCGGGTGGATTTTACCGGCATTCGCGACATCTTCCTCAAGGCTTCCGTTATCATTGGTGCCACAGCGCTGTTCCAATGGCTGATGAACGTCTCCAACAATAAAATGACCTTTGGTATCGTCCGTAACATTCGCAACGACGCCTTCCGTCATTTACAGAAGGTTCCCTTCTCCTATCTTGACAAGAAAAAGACCGGCGATATCGTCAGCCGCGTCATCGCGGACGTCGACCAGTTCTCCGACGGCCTGCTGCTTGGCTTTACCCAGCTCTTTTCCGGCGTGGTAACCATCGTGGGCACGCTCTGCTTTATGCTGGCCATTCACCCCGGCATTACCTTGGTGGTGGTGCTGGTTACCCCCGTTTCTCTCTTTGTGGCAGCCTTTATCGCTCGCCGCACCTATCGTATGTTCCAGCGCCAATCCGAGATCCGCGGCAAGCAGACCGCGCTGATGGAGGAGGCCATCGGCTCTCACAAGACCGTGGCGGCATTCTCCCGCGAGGGTGCGATGCTCACCCGCTTTGAGGAGTTGAATGAGCAGCTTCGGGATGCGTCTCTCAAGGCCACGTTCTTTTCCTCCATCACCAACCCCTCCACTCGCTTTGTCAATAGCCTGGTTTACACGGGTGTGGCGCTCTTCGGCGCCCTGACGGTCATACGAACCGGCGGCACGGCGCTGACGGTGGGCGAGCTTTCCTGCTTCCTCTCCTACGCCAATCAGTACACCAAGCCCTTCAATGAAATTTCCGGCGTGGTGACCGAGCTGCAGAACGCACTGGCCTGCGCGGCGCGGATCTTTGAGGTGCTGGACGCACCCGTGGAATCTCCCGACGCACCCGATGCCATAGTAGCAGAGCGTCCCCGTGGTCGGGTAGAGCTTTGCGACGTCAGCTTTTCCTATGATCCCGATCACCCCTTGATCCAGCATCTGAATCTGACTGTGGAGCCCGGGCAGCACGTAGCCATCGTTGGCCCCACGGGCTGCGGCAAGACCACGGTGATCAACCTCTTGATGCGCTTCTACGACGTGGGCGAGGGCTCTATACGTGTAGATGGCACTGATATCCGTCAAATGACGCGAAAGAGTCTGCGTGAATCTCTCGGTATGGTGCTGCAGGATACGTGGCTGCGCGCCGGAACCATTCGTGACAACATCGCCTTTGGCAAGCCCGACGCCACCGACGAGGAGATCGTGGCCGCCGCCCGCGCCGCTCACGCCCACAGCTTTATCAAGCGTCTGCCGGAGGGCTACGAAACTGTCATCGGCGAGGATGGCGGTTCCCTTTCCCAAGGACAAAAGCAGCTGCTCTGCATCAGCCGTCTGATGCTCTCCCCACCCCCGCTTCTCATTCTTGACGAGGCCACCTCCTCCATTGATACCCGCACCGAGATCCGCATCCAGAAGGCCTTTGCAACGCTGATGAAGGGACGCACCAGCTTTGTGGTCGCTCACCGCCTTTCTACCATCAAGGAATCCGATCTTATTCTGGTTATGAAGGACGGAAACGTCATCGAGCAGGGTGATCACGAAACGCTGCTACAGCAAAATGGCTTCTACGCGACGCTTTACCAAAGCCAATTTGCAAAATAAAAAATGCCGATAGATTTTGCAATCTATCGGCATTTTTACATTTATTCGGCCAGCGCCGCGTTGATCCTTTCCCGCAGGGCAAGCATTTCCTCGCTCGACTGCGGCAAGGTATAGACGGTTGGCTTTTCTCCAAGCCACAGCGTCAGCCGCCGCTCCACCTCAGCAAATCCCATTTTTTCCGCCAGCAAACGCAGAGCCAGAAAATCACTGATCGCATCCTGCATCTGCTTTTCGCGGATGGAGGGATATGCCCGACGGTCAAAGCCGGGGTAAGCGATGTAGCTGACACCGGGCATATTGCGGTAGCCGCATGGATCCACCTTAGGATCAAAGATACCGTAGCTCATGCGACCGTAATAGTAATTGTAGCCCCAATGAAGGAAGCCTGTGGCACGGTAAGCAAACAGCTGCGTGCCGAGTATGCGGGTCTTCCACGGCGCGCTGGTCAGCATCCGGTTGGAAAGCCGCTCGTCGGGCGTACCGCCCGTGTAATATAGCATAAAATCGTCACAGCGATCCCGGAAGTCCTCCGCAAAGGCGGTGGCAACAATGGGCGTTTGCACCACGCCGCTTTGATAAAGTTCAAAATGAGAAAGCGCGTCACCAAACCGATACCCCGAAAGCAGCTCGCGCACCACGCCATAGGCACGGGCGTATTGCGGCAGTTGAAAATCCTTGGGCTCGTCAGAGACGTGAAAAAGCAGCCGATCCTCGATACCGAGGCGTCTTGCAAAATCCAGAAACGCCGGCAGATAGGCCTGTAAAAAGTCGGCATAGGCCTCGCCGTCTGCCGCATCTGCGCAGGAAAAGAGGCGGCCATATACGCCGTCATGCTCGCCGTAAATATTGATGGCGGAGGCTGCGCCCCACTGAGAAAACAGATGGCAATGCTCAATGTGCGTAATACCACACTGCAGGGCCAACCGCACAAAACGGTCAAGCAACGAAAAATCAAACGTATATTTCCCATTCGCAAGCTTAACGCCCACCAGCTGCACGTTTTTCCGCTCCATCCCTACCGCCGTATCCAGCGCGGGCGTAAAGGCGGGGGTGAGCAGCGTATTCTGACCGTGCTTTACCGCGTTTTTGATATAGCTTTCCAGAATATCAAAATAAGCGTCGGAATACAGATCCACACCATAGTAATCTGCAAGACAGTCGTAATGGAACCAGTTGGTGTAAATGAAATCGTCCTTGGGCAGCGCGGCGTTTATCACGTGTACGTGGAAGGAGTGCTCCCGGATCGTCTCTCCGGTCGTCAACGAAATCACACGCACCGAAACACTGTGATCGCCCGCCTCCAGCATTTGTCCCGCCTCGTTAAAGGTAAACCAAACGCCTCCCGTCGAAACCGCGGAAGCATTGAGGAGATATTTCTGCCCCACCTCGTAAAAGGGCAAGCGCTGATCGCCCACCCGGATCTCCGGTACCGTAATACGCGGCAAAAGCACGTCCGGCACAGCACCGGCAGCGACTTTACCGTCCTCGCAAAGCGTAGCGTCCAACGGTACGTTGCCAATGGCATAGGAAGCAATTTTCACCCCCTCGCACTCCGCCACGACGGAAATGGGCAGATCGGGAATGCGCTCCGTAGGCGACTTCTGATACATGGCCCGAAACGCGAGGCAAAAGGAAACCGGCTCGTTGCGCAGCGCGCTGACCGCGGCATAATCGGCGTGGGGCATGCTATTGGCGAAGATACGCTCCATCGGGGAGGTCAGCCAGCTTTGAATGGTATGAATCATCGATATATCAACTCCCTTCAACCGCATCGGAACGGTACGCGATCTCCTGCTGCATATAGCGGTAAAAGTCACGGTATTCCGTAGCGTCAATTTCGTGTGGATAGGACAAAACGGTCAAAACAAGATCTGCATCGTCAGGACGGTACTTGGCCTGAATATGGTGGTAAGGCGTTGCCTTGAAGCCGTTTCGTTGATAAAAGCCAAGTCGACGGCGCGTCAGCTCATCCACCGGCGGCTCGATCTCCAGAATAACGGTTTTTCCCTTTGCCTTCAAAAGCGAAAGCGCCTCGGAGCCTATGCCTCTCCCCCGCAGTATCGGTAAAGTTGCAAAATGCTCCAAAAAAATGAAATCCTTCGTTTCCCAATATAGCATAATACCGTAAAAATCCTCACCCTGCATAATCAGCTCAAAGTGATAATTTTCTTTTTTCATCACGCGCGCCTGCTCGTCTGCATCCCGCCGTTCCTCTCTTGGAAAGGCGGCGATATACAGCGCTGTAGCCCGGGCAAGCAGCTCCTTTTCCGTAGATCGTAATCGTTTCAAATACATAAATAACCTCTTGCAATCCTTTATCATTATAACAACAAGCACAATATTCGTAAAGATATTTTTGCGCTGAGAATCTGGATTTTTCTGCTATCAGTAGTGATATTTTTTTCGCATTCCCACCAAAAAGATCACCGTCACCGCTGTGGCCATCAGCTCCGCCACAATGATAGAAAACCAAATGCCGTCAACGTCAAATATCAAGGGCAGCAGCATGACAGCCGCGATCTGAAAGACCAAGGTTCGCAGGAAAGAGATCGCTGCGGACACCGGTCCGTTGTTCAGAGCTGTAAAAAAGGAGGAGCCATATATGGCAACGCCGGAGAACAGAAAGGAAACGGAGTACACGTAAAAGCCCCGCAGCGTCAGACTGTACAACTCCGCATCATAACCGGCGAACAGCAAGGAAAGCGGCATCGCAAGACACTCCCCAAGCAAAACCATCAGCACGGAGGCCACACCGATGATCACCAGGCTTTTTCGTAGCAGACTTTGTAATTCACTATGATTCTCTGCTCCGAAATGAAAGCTGATCACCGGCGCGCTGCCTACCGCGAAGCCAATGAAGATGGCTATAAAGATCATAGAAACATACATCAGCGTGCCATATGCAGCCACGCCATCCTCGCCCGCATAGCGCACAAGCTGAATGTTGTAAAGCATACCCACCAGCGACATAGAAATGTTGCTCATCAGCTCCGAGGAGCCGTTGGTAGCGGTACGCCACAGAGTACCAGCGTCAAAGTGAGCTTTACCAAGGCGCAGAAGGCTTTTATTCCGTGCACCAAAATAAATCAACGGCACAAATCCACCCACAGCCTGGCTCACGGCGGTAGCGACAGCCGCACCCTCCACACCACCGCGCAGAAGTCCTACCAGTAAAGCATCTAACATCATATTGGTCACACCGGAGGCTACCGTTACAAAGAGCCCCAGCTGAGGCCGCTCCGCGGTGATAAAAAAGCTCTGAAACTCCATCTGCAGCATAAACGCAGGGGTGGCGATGAGAATAATACGACCATAGCGCACGCACTCAGAAAGCATTTCCCCCTCAGCACCCATTAAAGCCGCCACCGGCTTGATCAACAGCACGCCGACAAAAGCAACGCAAGCACCAAAAGCAATGGAAAAGTAAACCAAAAACGAAAACATCCGATTGGCGCGCTCCCGATCCCCTTCTCCCAGCGTTCTGGCGATCAGCGCAGAGCCGCCCGTGCCGAACATGAATCCAAAGCAACCAAGGATCATCAGATACGGCATAATGAAATTAACGGCGGCAAAGGAGGTTTTTCCGGCGAAATTAGAAACGAAAATGCCATCCACCACACCGTATATAGACGTGAAGATCATCATCATGATGGATGGAAGCGTAAAGCGCAAAAGTCTTTTATACGTAAAGTGATCCGAAAGCTGAATCTGCATATCTACCTCTCGAAATGCTCGAAAGGATGGAGACTGTGCCCTTCTCCATCCCACTATATCACTATGAATATTATCGCACACTTGTTCGTATTTGTCAATCCCTTAGCCGTAAGAGAGTCGAACACATAAGGTTATAAGCGGCATATTTTCCCATATTCATCGCCAAAATTATCTTAAATATTCGTATATTCCTCAATAATTTTGGCTCGGCTCTGGAAAAATCTGCTCGCTTATAACTGCTTTGCACCTTACGGTGAGAAAATTTATAGCGGATTTTGTTGGCCTTTGCCGTAGCCAAGTGCGGACTTTGCAAGGCGAAGGACGGCAAAAGACGCAGAAATTTTCCGCCGTAAGGCTGATGCGTTCGACTCTCTTACGGCTAACGAAAAAGAACGAGCCGCCCCACAAGGGGGCGACTCGTTTTTCATGAAAATCAGTCAAGACGACCGGAAGCAACGAGATCAGCACCCGTGCCCATGAAGTTCTTGACGATAACGTCACCGGGAACCAGCTTGCCGGAAACGGTGATCTTCTTCACCTCTTCCATAGCCTCCATCTGCATCTCCTTGGGAATGGGAGCAGAGGTTCTGACGGCTACAAGCGGAACAGCGGCACCGGAGGTCTTCACGGAGGAGGTCAGGATGCGAAGAGGACGAATGAACTCGTTCTCGGCGTAAACCTTACCGCGCTTGCACTTGAAGCCCTCGCAGCTTGCGATCTCACCCTTTGCGGGATCGCCGCTTACCTTAATGATACAGCCCTGGGGGCAGGTGATACAAATAATATCCTTGGTTACCATATCAGCGTTCTCCTTTCTTATACCACTTCGATCTTGATGGCGGAAACGCCCTTCATATCTTCGGGCTTCACCTCAACGTGCTCCATCTCACCGGGATTGATCTTGATGAGCTTCTTGGAGAAGATCTCCTTATCGTCAGCGTAAACCTTCATCGTTACGCCCAGCTTGGGAGCAGCGGCGCGGAAGAAGAGCTTAGCAGGAGCGTCGGGGCAAATTCTCTGAGGACAGATGTAGCGAACGTTGTTGCCGGTAACAGAGGGGATCTCTGCAGCCTTGGGCAGCGTGCCCTGTGCGTACTGGGCAGCGTACTGACCGGCACGGATGGACTCGTCGGTTACGTTATCAACCAGGTCGTTTACGTGCACTACGTTACCGCAAGCGAACACATACTCCTCGCTGGTCTGCATGAACTGGTTCACCTCGGGGCCGCTGGTGATGGGATTGATCTTGATGCCGGCCTCCTTGGTCAGCTCGTTCTCGGGGATCAGGCCGCAGGAGAGCAGCAGAGTGTCGCACTCGTAAAGCTCCTCGGTGCCGGGAATGGGCTTCTTGGTAGCGGGATCGACAGCAGCGATCACAACGCCCTCAAGGCGCTTGTTGCCCTTGATCTGAACGATGGTGTGAGAGAGCAGAAGCGGGATACCGAAGTCGTCAAGGCACTGTACGCGGTTACGGGTAAGGCCTGCGGTGTAATCCATCAGCTCGGCAACAGCCAGAACCTTTGCACCCTCCAGGGTCATACGGCGAGCCATGATCATACCGATATCGCCGGAGCCGAGAATAACAACCTTCTTACCAACCATCATGTTCTGACGGTTTACAAGACGCTGAGCAGCACCTGCGGTGTAAACACCTGCAGGACGGGTACCGGGGGTCATGATAGCACCACGGGTACGCTCGCGGCAGCCCATTGCAAGAACGATGGACTTGCCCTGTGCGGTGAAGAGGCCGTCCTTGGGGTTGATACCAACCACGCAGTGATCGCCAACCTCAAGCACCATGGTGTCGAGCTTAACCTCAATGTCGGTAGCCTTAACCTTCTCAATGAAGCGGTAGGCGTACTCGGGACCGGAAAGCTCCTCGTTAAAATACTTCAGACCGAAGCCGGGGTGGATGCACTGCTGCAGAATACCACCAAGGCTTACGTCACGCTCTACGATCAGAACGTCCTTTGCGCCGGCTTCCTTTGCGCCGACAGCGGCAGCAAGGCCAGCAGGGCCACCACCGACAACGATTACGTCATAAATCTTTTCTGCCATGTTCGTATGCCTCCCTTTCTTATCTTACGAAGCCCTTGAGCATTTCGGAGCCGGCGTCGTTCTTGCAAACCTCGTCGGCAGACATGCCAAGCTCTCTTGCGATGATCTCGATCACGCGAGGACCGCAGAAGCCGCCCTGGCAACGACCCATACCGGCACGCAGACGACGCTTTACACCGTCAACGGTGCGAGCGCCCAGGGTACGGTGGATGGCGTCACAGATCTGACCCTCGGTAACGGTCTCGCAGCGGCAGATAACGTTGCCGTAGCGGGGATCCTTTGCGATCAGCTCAGCCTTCTCCTCGGTAGAAAGCTCGGAGAAGCGGGGAGTGCCCTTGCGGGTCTTGATGAAGTCGGTCTTGGGCTCAGCCTTGAGACCGGACTCGATCAGCAGGTCAGCAACGTACTTGGCAAGAGCCACAGAGTTGGTAAGGCCGGTGGAACGAACGCCAGAAATGTTGACGTAGCCCTTGAGGTCGTCGTACATATCGATCTGCAGACCCTCGGGATTGCGCTGTGCGCGCAGACCGGAGTACTGGGTGATGGTGTCGCGGAGATTCACGTTGGGGATCATCTTACGCACGTCGGTAGCGATGCTGTCGAGACCCTCGGACGTGGTGCTCTTATCGTACTTATCCTGCAGATCCTCTGCAGTAGGACCAACCAGCATATTGCCGTGGATGGTGGGGCACATCAGCTTGCCCTTGGTGATCTTGGTAGGAATGGGCAGCACGATGGTTCTGACCTGGCAGGAGGTCTTCTTGTCAAGGATGTAGAACTGACCCTTACGGGGATTGACGTAGTAGTCGTTCTTGCCAACGTAGGAGGCAACCTCGTCGTTGAAGAGGCCTGCGGCGTTGATCACGTACTTGCACTCGATGTCGCCCTTGTCGGTCTTGACGGTGGTAACGGCGCCGTCCTTGGTGTCGATGCCGATCACCTTGGTAGCCAGCTCGAAATGCACGCCGTTATCGGCAGCGTTCTCGGCTAATGCGATGCACATCAGGAAGGGATCGATGATGCTCTCACGGGGAATGCACAGACCGCCCTTGACCTCGGGGTTCAGCTGGGGCTCCAGCTCAAGCAGCTCCTCTGCAGTCTTGTACTCCACGTCGTAAACGCGGTTCTGCATAGCCTTGTGCTTGATGGCGGGCAGCTGCTCCATCTGCTCGTCATTGAAGGCGGGCAGAATAGCACCGATGCGCTTGAAGGGGATGTCGAGATCCTTGCAGATCTCATCGTACATGGGGTTGGCGGCAACGACCAGCTGGCTCTCAAGAGTGCCGGGCTTGGCGTCGTAACCGGTGTGGATGATGGCGCTGTTGGACTTGGAGCTGTCACCGCCGACATCGGCGTTCTTCTCAACAACAGTCACATCCAGCTTGTACTTGGACAGTTCGCGGGCAAGTGCGCTACCTACGGCACCTGCACCAATGATGACAATATCTGTCTTTTTCATACGTTCTCTCCTTATATTTTAAGCATTTTGCTTTTACTGAGTTATTTGCCAAAGGCATTTACGGTGGGGGTGAAATCGTTATCGCTGAAGGGGTAGAAGGATTTCGGCACCTTTTCAAAGGGCAAGGACTCAAGGTTAGAGGTAGAGGAGCCCTTGGTGGCTGCAGGGTAAATCAGATCGGTCAGAGGCCCATAGAAGGCGCGGAAGGAGGTATTGGCCTTCACAACGACCATCTGGAAGTCGGCGGGTTCATAGCCAAACGCACGGTAGAGGGTGGGATCGCCATTGTAGCGATGCTGGGTAGTCACCACCACGATCATGTTGCGAATCTTGACCACCGCAGAGGGACCGAAGTCTACAAAGTTGCCGTGGAAGGAAACAACGCCGTCGAAGAGTGCTCTCACGGTAGCCTCAACAGCCACGGGCGAGAAGAGCTTCTTGCTGTATTCGGCGCCGATCTCGGCCTTGACCGTGCTGCCAACGCCTGCCTTCTGGCAAGCGGCGACGAAGGCGCTGTCGTTAATGTACATCAGGCCCTTCACATCGGAGGCAAGCGCCAGCACACGCTCAATAGCCTCGGGGCTGTCGCCGGCGGAGCCTGCGTTGGAGGAGTCGGCAAAGTCGTTGAGGATCACGGGCTTGCCGCTGTGGTTCTTTTCCGCAATGCGGATGATCTCGTCAACGGAGGTAAGCTCGGTCTTGAACTCGTGACGCATGCCGTAGAAGGCAGCGGCCATTTCCTTGGCAATAGCGGCAGCCTCTTCCCTATCCTCGCCAATGGCGACGACGGAGCTGTAGCCATCCTTCACGTCAAGCCAAGGCTGCATCTGGGATACGGAAAAGTCCAGAAGCTTTCCTGCTGCCACGTAATCGTGTCCCATCTTCATCAAGCTCTTAAAGGGCTCGATCTCGGTGGTGTAAGAGCTGGCGGGGATGATCATGGGCACCTGAACGTAAGCCATGGCGGGCTTGATCTCACCGGAAAGAATGCCAAGGCAGAGCTTGGCGGCGCGCACGCCGGTCTCCCAGACGTCCACGTGGGGGTATCTCTGATAGAGAGAAATGGTATTGGCGATTTTGATCATCCGCTCGGTGACGTTGGCGTGCAGGTCAAGACCGACGGTGATGGGTACATCCTCGCCCACAAGCTCGCGCACGGCCACGATGATATCGCCCTCCGGGTCGTCACTCTCCACGCTCTGTGCCGCACCGTGCATCACCAGCACGACGCCGTCCAGGGGCAGATTGGCCTTCACGGCCTCCTTCAGCTGCGCAATGTAGTCATCCAGCACGCACTGCTCGATAATCGAGCCGGGCTGTGCACTCATAAAGCCGCCCGAAACGATCTCGGCACCGGCCTCGGCCAGCACACTATAAGCACCGCCCAAAAGGTCTGTACCCTCATTGCAGCGGTGATATTGTGCCGCGAAGGACAGCATATCCGCGCCCATGTGGTACTGCTTTCTGCGATAGTGCTCGATGGTGGTATTGCCGGGAGCAAAGGAATTGATCTCCTGATGGAGACCGCCAAGCAAAATCTTGATATGAACCATTCCCTTCTGATATGTTTTTGCCTGAGCAATTGCAAACGCAATCACTCATCTTGCATTATGACATATTTTCATCCGTTTGTCAATAGTTTCGGGCAAATTTCCTCGTTTTTTTTACATATTTTCGCGGCTCAACACCACAAAATACCACATTTGATGTTTGGCGTTTTGTGGAAAGCGGACTTTTTGGTTATGCATACCGCACAAGTCCAAAAAATTCAAATATTTTATGTTGACTTTTTTTGAATCTTCCCATACAATGTAATCAAACGGCAAAACCTCCAAAAATGTGTTACCATCCAATCGGGCGTTTCTCTTTCAAGCAAAATCGGATTACATTTCAAAGACATCTACCTGCGGCAGGAACTCATTGTCGCTGAAGGGATAGAAGGATTTCGGCACATTCTTAAAGGGGAGCGACCGCAGATCGGCTGTGGAAGAGCCCTTTGTTGCAGCAGGATAAATGAGATCGGTAAGGGGGGCATAGAAGGCACGGAAAGAGGTGTTGGCCTTGACAACCACCATCTGAAAGTCAGTGGGCTCGTATCCGAAGGCACGGTACAGGCACGGATCACCGTTGTAGCGGTGCTGGGTGGTCACGATCACAAACATATTACGAATCTGTACCACAGCAGAAGGCCCAAAGTCCGCCATCATACCGCGGAAGGGCATCACGCCGTCAAACAGTGCTTTAACGGTTGCCTCCACCGGAACAGGCGCAAACAATTTGGTGCTGAATTTAGCGCCCAGAGGAGCGCAGATCTTGTTGCCGACACCGACCTCGCGGCAGGCAGCAGCAAACTCACCGTCATTTATGTACATCAAACCGCGCACATCCGAGGACAGTGCGAGCACGCGTGCAATGGTCTCGGGACTGTCTCCGGCTGCACCGGCGTTGGAGGAATCGGCAAAGTCGTTGAGGATCACGGGCTTGCCGCTCTCGTTCTTCTCTGCTCTTCCGATAATATCGTCCACGCCGTAAAGCTCAGTGCGGAACTCGTGGCGCATGGCGTAGAGATCGGTCGCCAGCTCCTTGGCAATACGGGCGATCTCCTCCTTATTCTCACCGACAGTCACAACGGAGCTGTAGCCATCCTTTGCATCCAACCAAGGCTGCATCTGTGCCACGGAAAAATCAATCAACTTGCCGCTCTTTACGTAATCGTGTCCCTTCTGCATCAAGCCCTTGAAGGGCGCGATCTCTGTGGTATACGCGCTGGCAGGCGCGATCATGGGTATCTGTACGTAAGCCATGCAGGGCTTGATCTCGCCCTTCAGAATGCGAAGACAAAGCCTTGCGGCACGTGCACCGGTCTCCCAAATATCCGTGTGGGGATATTTTTGATAAAGCGATAGCGTGTTGGCATTTTCCACCATGCGCTTCGTTACGTTGGCGTGCATGTCAAGGGCTACGGTGATCGGCACATCCTTACCGACCAACTCACGTACGGCCACAATGATATCACCCTCGGGGTCATCGGTTTTCTCGCCCTGGGCGGCACCGTGCATGACCAGCACCACGCCGTCAAGAGGAAGATTACGCTTCACCGTCTCCTTCAGCTGTGCGATGTAATCGTCGATCACGGATTGCTCGATAGCAGGGCCGGGCTGCGCACCGAGAAATCCACCGGGAACAATCTCGACACCCGCTTCCTTCAAAACAGTGTAACTACCGCTCAACACATCCGCATCGTCGTCACAGCAAACGTATTCGTCTGCATAACGCAGCATGTCCTCACCCAACCAGTATTGCTTTCTCTTGAAATGCTCCGGCGTGGTTTTACCGGGAGCAAAGGAGTTGATCTCCTGATGGAGACCGCCAAGCAGAATCTTCATATATATCATTTCCTTTCAAAATATTTCATTTTCCGTATAGCAAACCTCTCAATGGTGCATTATGATATATTTGAGTTGATTTGTCAATAGCTTTTGAAAATTTTCTCGTTTTTTCGTTTTCATCCCAACCACCCGGCTTTTCCGTTTTTTGTGTTGACTTTTTGGGATTTTTTGTGTATAATGTGGATATCACACAACGGAGGTTGCGTATGCTCACATCAGAAAGACAACGGCTCATCAAGGAGGAAGCGCTGAAAAGCGGCGAGGTCTCCATCTCCGAGCTGGCAAGGCAATTCAACGTATCCATTGAAACCATCCGCCGAGACATCAACATTCTGTCAGAAAAAAACCTGCTGAAAAAAGTTCGTGGTGGTGCGGTACCCATCCAATTTGCCGTGCGCGAGGATGCCTACGACGTCCGCTACCACAAAAACCAGGCCGGCAAGACCGCCATCGGCACTTATATCGCCCGGCATCTCATCGAGGATAACGACAGTATTGCTATGTCCAGCGGCAGCACCATGGAGATCCTGGCGGGCTGCATCACAAGTCGCAATCTGCTGATTGTCACCAATTCCATCAACATCGCCTCCATTCTGCAAAACCGCATCCGCCAGAACGAAATGTCCGGCGAGGTGATCATGCTGGGCGGTGTGGTGCGCTCCGACGAGCATTATACGGGCGGCACCATTGCCGTGGAGATGCTGAAGAAATTTACCTTTAATAAAGCCTTTCTCGGCGTTTCCGCCATCAGCGGCCGCGACCTGATGGCCTCCAATATCGAAGAAGGCATCATCATGTCCACCATGATGGATCACTCCCGCTTCTGCTGTGTGGCGGCGGACAACAGTAAGTTTGACATCCGCTCCACCTATACCTTTGCGGATCTGGCGGAGATCGACGCCGTGGTCACCGAGGCGGGGGCGGAATTTTCCGATGAGACCGAGTCCCTGTTTTCCGACAATAACGTAAAGCATTACCGCGCCATTGAAGAGCCGGAAAATTAAGGCAAGGAAATAAAGATATGAAATACACCTCTCTAAAATATCAGAAATACATGGAGATTTCCAAGGGTCAGGACGGCGCGATCTATAACGGCTTGCTCTTCCGCTTTGATAGCGCGGGACATTGCTACGTCTACGATCTGGCAAAAAAGGAGCTTGTATCCGAGTTTACGCTTGACCGCGTAGAGGACTTTTCTCCCCACAGCAACGCCGTATTTTTCGGCACGGAGAAATATGACGAGCAGGACGAATTTCCTCTGCTCTACACCAATCTTTACAACAACTACGTCAAGATGGAGGATCGCCGCGAGGGTGTACTCTGTGCCTACCGCATCATGCGGGACGGACTTGCGTTTTCCACCCGCTTGGTGCAGATCATCCGCATTGGCTTTGTGGAGGAGCTTGACCTCTGGAAATCCCTTGAGAACAACGGCGACGTGCGCCCCTACGGCAATTTTATTCTGAACCCCGAAACGGGAAAGCTCTACGCCTTCGTGATGCGCGACAAGGAGCAGATCACACGGTATTTCGAGTTTGATATGCCCACCCTTTCCGCAGGCGAGCCCTGCCCCGCCTGCGGCATCCCCGTGGTTTGGCTGAAGCGGGAGATGATCACGGCACAGTTTGACGGCTCCTATTCCCATTGCATTCAGGGCGCATGCCTCTATGATGGGTTGCTTTTTTCTGTTGAGGGCTTCACCGTAAAGGATTCCGATCCCAAGCGCCCCCCGCGCATGCAGATCATGAACGTGCAGACGAGAAAGCAGATCGGTGATATTCCGCTCCATCGGCTGGGACTGCTCAACGAGCCGGAGTTCATCTACCCCTATGAGGGCACGCTCTACTACGCCGATTGCTACGGACAGCTATATACCGTTTACTTGGGGTAATCGCTTCAAAGCATAAAAAAGAGAAGGGTCTGTAAATGTACCCTTCTCTTTTTATTTCCGCAGCACCTTACCGCTGTTGTCCGTGAATTTGATGGTGCACATATTAAACCAAATCAATATGGCAACCTTGAAAATTTTCAACGCTTTCAATAGCTATTGCGTTAGGAATATCGTAAGGTATGATTACCGCATATTTTTTCTGTTGATGATGGCTCGACTATAGCTATCAGGAATACTGTCTATTTTTAGTATCGCATATTTACCAATGTGGAAGCAATCAATAATTGTTCGCTCTACTTTCAATTTTCACATCTCCTACATCTTTTCACATAACCAACATTCTTTTCGTCGTTCTGCCACAGCATTTTGTTCTCTTTCATTATACACAGCTTCACGACAAATGTCAAACGTCGCGCCTATTTATCCCTCATCTCAAATTACAATAATATCGTCGGCCTCGTCGGCCTTACAAATATTGTAGGTATATTTATTTCCCAGCTTGGATCGATCGGCGAGGATGATGCGCTTTTTGGCATTTTCAAATCCAATCCGGATCAGCTCCGCGCCGCTTTCCTTTTCCACCGTTACCATACCGTTATCCGAAATACCGTCGCACGCCAAAAACGCAATATCGGTGTTTACCGAGCGCAAAAAGCGCTCAGTAAACCGTCCCACCAGCTCCCTATCCGTGGCGTCGTATTCACCACCGGCAAGGATACAGCGCACCTGCATCCGCGCCAGCACCTGCATAAAATACACAGAGTTGGTGATCACGCAAAGCCCCTCGTAATGCTGCAGACAGGGCAACAGAAAGGCACAGGTGGAGGAGGCAGCCAGAAAAATAGTCTGCCCGTTTTCGATATACGTCTCGGCGCGCTTGGCCAGATCGCGCTTTTCCTTCTCATTGATATGCATACGCAGACCGATGGGATATTGCAGATATTCCTGATTGGCAATCGCGCCGCCATGGTAGCGCCGCAGCAGCCCCTCCTGCTCCAGCTTGGCGAGATCGCGGCGTACCGTCATTTCGCTAACGTAAAGCTTCTTTGCCAGCTGTGCCACGGTAATACGCTGCTTTTTCTCTGTCAGCTCCAATATTTCCTTTTGTCTGTCGTTGAGTGCCATTTCTGCCTCCTGTCCTTACGGGAATTATGTTCATATAAATGTTCGATTTTCGATCAAACGAACAAGTATTGCGTTCTTTATGTTCGTATGTTACAATTATAGCACAACGAAGCCAAGGAGGCAAGCACAAATGGAAAATTTCTTGTCCTTTATCCAAAACCCCTATTTTATTCAGAGCTTTGGCCTAATCGGAACGGTCCTTGCCCTGATCGGTATGCAGAGCAAGACCTACGGGCGCCTGGCCGCGTGCAAGATCGGCAACGAGGTGATCGACGGCCTCCACTATCTGCTGCTTGGGCAGCTGGATGGCGCTATCGTCAATTTCGTCAGCTGCGTGACCAACCCCATTTATTGGTGCCGCATCAAGCGCAGCAAGACTACGCGTCCCTTTCAGATCGTCTTTGGGCTGCTATTTGTGAGCATCGTGCTTTGGCAATGGAACGGCTGGATCAGCATTTTTATTCTGATCGCAAAGCTCCTCTCCTCCGTGGCACTGGGCATCAACAGCGTCAGGATCATTCGTATCCTCAACCTGATCTCCTCGGGCTGCTGGCTGCTTTATAGCATTTATGCCGGTAGCATTGCCGGTATTCTCACCAACGTGCTGCTACTTATTTCTCTGATCACGGCCATCATTCGCATCGATCTGCGAGAGCGGCGGGCTATTCACGCACTGGCTTGAGCAAGCCACCTTTGCAGGGCAAGATCAACGCCCCGACGGATTTTCTGTCCGTCGGGGCAAAATATTTGCGAAAGAGGCTGCTTTTCGCAATATTTTTGCGTTTTTCCTCTTGATTTTTTGTTTTTTTATGTTATAATATTATCTGTAATAAAAATAAGCAAAACACGGTGAAAAAGGTTGCCCCTTTCGCCCCCGTCAAAGAGAGAGCTGCCCCGGCTGTAAGCGGCTTACGGAAGAAGGTGCGGCGTTTCCCTTTGGAGTGGATCCGGTGAAAGCCATAGGCAAAGTAGTCGGGTACGGGCGATCCCGTTACAGATCAAATGAGTGTTGGCTTCGGCCTTCAATTCGGGTGGTACCGCGAGCGATCTTCGCCTCGTCCTGATGTATTCGGGACGGGGCTTTATTGTTTTCGTCACCCAAAAATTCGGAAAGGAAAAGGACATGAAAGAAAAACTGCAACAGATCAAATCTGCGGCTCTCCTGGAGCTGCAATCGCCGGAATGCGATACCGAGGCGCTGCGCGTACGGTATCTTGGTAAAAAGGGCGAGCTGACCGCCGTTTTGCGCGGCATGGGCGCCCTCTCCCCTGAGGAAAGACCCATCGTCGGTCAGATGGCAAACGAGGTGCGCGCCGAGATCGAGGCTGCCCTCACCGCCAAGGTGGCCGAGCTGAAGGAAAAGGCGCTGGCCGATCAGCTCTGCCGTGAGAAGCTGGACGTCACCATGCCCGCTGCTCCCATCCGTATGGGCCATCAGCATCCCCTCACCCGCGCTCAGCGTGAAATGGAGGAGATCTTCATCGGCATGGGCTTTGAGATCGCCGAGGGTCCCGAGGTAGAGTACGATTACTACAACTTCCAGGCGCTGAACATCCCCGAAAACCATCCCGCAAGAGATACGCAGGATACCTTCTATATCACCGACAACATTCTTCTCCGTTCCCAAACCTCGCCTGTACAGGTGCGCGTGATGGAGCAGAAGAAGCCCCCCATCCGCGTGATCTCCCCCGGTCGTGTGTACCGCTCCGACGCGCTGGACGCCACCCACTCTCCGCTCTTCCATCAGATGGAGGGACTGGTGGTGGACAAGGGCATCACCATGAGCGACCTGAAGGGCACCCTGGAGACCTTCGCCCGCAAGATGTTCGGTGAGGAGACCAAGATCCGCTTCCGTCCCCACCACTTCCCCTTCACCGAGCCCTCCGCCGAGGTGGACGTTTCCTGCTTCGTGTGCGGCGGCAAGGGCTGTCGCGTCTGCAAGGGTGAGGGCTGGATCGAAATTCTCGGCGCCGGCATGGTGCATCCCTTCGTGCTTTCGAACTGCGGCATCGATCCCGAGGTCTACAGCGGCTTTGCCTTCGGCATGGGCCTGGAGCGTGTCACCATGACCCGCTACGGCATTGACGACATCCGTCTTTTCTACGAAAATGACGAGCGCTTCCTCAAGCAGTTTTAAGAAAGGAGCTTGCTGAAATTATGAATCTTTCTATGAAATGGCTTTCCGATTTTGTGGATGTCAGCGACATCGGCATTAAGGAATATTGCGATAAAATGACCCTCACCGGCTCTAAGGTAGAGGGCTTTGAGGAGCTGGGCGCGGAGATCGAAAACGTGGTGGTCGCCCGCATCAACAAGATCACCCCTCACCCCGACAGCGACCATCTGCAGATCTGTCAGATGGACGTGGGCACCGGCTGTAACGTGCAGATCGTCACCGGCGCACAGAACGTATTTGAGGGTGCTATCGTGCCCGCGGCTCTGCCCGTGGCAAAGCTTCCCGGCGGCGTTGTCATCAAAGACGGCAAGCTGCGCGGCGTGGAGTCCCACGGTATGCTGTGCTCCATGGGCGAGTTGAATCTCACCACCCACGAGTGCCCCGGCAAGGAGGAGAACGGCATCCTCATTCTCGACGAGTGCTTTGCCGACAAACTCGGTATGGATATCCGCGAGGCTTTGATGCTGAACGATACCGCCGTGGAGTTTGAGATCACCTCCAACCGTCCCGATTGCCTTTCTATGATTGGTCTCGCCCGTGAGACCGCCGCCTCCTTCGGTCGTAAGCTCACCCTACACACCCCCGAGGTGAAAGGCTGTGGCGATGGCGACAAGGTGGAAAACTATCTCTCCGTTGCCATCGAGGCACCCGACCTCTGTCACCGCTACGCCGCAAGGGTCGTCAAAAACGTACGCATCAAGCCCTCTCCCATGTGGCTTCGTATGCGCCTCCACGCCGCCGGCGTGCGCCCCATTAACAATATCGTTGATATCACCAACTACGTGATGCTGGAATACGGCCAGCCCATGCACGCCTTTGATTACAGCTGTCTGGACGGCTCCGCCATTCGCGTTCGCCGCGCCGCTGACGGTGAGCAGTTCAAATCTCTTGACGATATCGACCATACCCTTAACAGCTCCATGCTGGTGATCGCAGACGAGAAAAAGGCCTGCGCTCTTGCAGGTGTCATGGGCGGCGCCAACAGCGAAATCAAAGAGAACACCGTAACTGTGGTATTCGAGTCCGCTTGCTTTGACGGTGCCTCCGTGCGCGTTACCGCCAAGAAGAACGGTATGCGCACCGAGTCCTCTGCCCGTTTTGAAAAGGGTCTTGACCCCGAAAACTGCTACGGCGGTCTCATGCGCGCCTGCGAGCTGGTAGAGCTGCTGGACGCCGGTGACGTGGTGGACGGCGTCATTGACGTCTACCCAGGCAAGCGCGAGGCTGTGACCCTGCCCTTCCGTCCCGAGCGTTATAACGAGTTCCTTGGTACTGACGTTTCCGCCGAGCGTATGGTGGAGATTCTTGAGAGCATTGATTGCCACGTGGAAAACGGCGTGATCACCGTGCCCTCCTTCCGCGCTGACCTCGGCTGCATGAACGATATTGCCGAGGAGGTTCTGCGCTTCTACGGCTACGACAAGATCGAATCCACCAACATTGTAGCCGAAACCACCGAGGGCGGCCGCACCGCAAAGCAGAAATTCGGCATCGACGTGGAGAACGCCCTGTACGGCATGGGCATTGACGAGATCCAGACCTTCTCCTTCATCTCTCCCAAATTCTATGATAAGATCCGCATGCCGGAGGATTCTCCCCTGCGTCGCTCCGTGGTGATCTCCAATCCCCTTGGCGAGGACACCTCCATTATGCGTACCACCGCTCTGCCCTCTATGCTGGAGGTGCTGGCACGCAACCTCAACTTCAGTAACGAGAACGTGCGCCTGTTTGAGATGGGCTCTGTTTATCTCCCCTCCGAGAAGGAAGGCGAGCTGCCCCACGAAGGTCGTATGTTGACCCTTGGTATGTACGGCGACGCAGACTTCTACACCGTGAAGGCTGTGATCGAGAACCTGCTGGCGCTCTCCTCCGTGAAGGGTGCCACCTACACCGCCGTCACCGATAACCCCGCTTATCATCCCGGACGCTGCGCCAAGGTGAACGCCACCGACGGCACCGAGATCGCAGTATTCGGCCAGATCCACCCGCTGGTGGCCGCCAACTACGGCGCAGATACGGCTCTTTACGCCGCCGAGATCGATTACGACGCGCTCTTTGCGCTCCGCAATCCCCAGAAGGGCTATAAGCCCCTGCCCAAGTTCCCCGCTACCACTCGCGACTTCTCCTTTGTCTGCGACGAAGCGCTTGAGGTTGGTTCCATCATTGCCGTGATGCAAAAGGCCGGCGGCAAGCAATGCGAGGACGTACGCTTGTTTGATATTTATCGTGGTCCCCAGGTGGGCGAGGGCAAGAAATCGGTTTCCATCCGCATGACCCTGCGCGCCGAGGATCACACCATGACCGTGGAGGACGCAGAGAAGATCTCCAAGAAGGTGCTGTATCTCCTGGAGCGAGAACTCGGTCTCACCCTGCGTGGCTAATCATGGAAAAGGAAAAGGTAGCCCGCATCAACGAGCTGGCGCATCTTGCAAAGGAGCGCCAGCTCACGGATGCGGAGAAGGAAGAACAGGCAGCTCTGCGCCGCGAATATATCGGCGAGATCCGCGCCTCCTTTGGCGCGATGCTGGATAACACCGTCATCGAGCGTCCCGACGGCTCCAGAGAAAAGCTGCAACAAAAGAAACCTTAACGGAGGCAACTATGAAAACAGACATTCAAATCGCAAAGGAAGCCACGATGCTCCCCATTGCCGATATTGCAACCACGCTCGGTGTGCAGGATGATGAGCTGGAGCTTTACGGCAAATATAAGGCTAAGATCAACGATGCCTTCCTGAACCGTATGGCTGATAAAAAGAACGGCAAGTTGATCCTTGTTACCGCCATCAACCCCACCCCCGCGGGCGAGGGTAAGACCACCACCACCGTGGGTCTCGGTATGGCCATGAAGAAAATCGGCAAAAACGCCGTGATTGCCCTGCGCGAGCCCTCCCTTGGCCCGGTATTCGGCATCAAGGGCGGTGCCGCCGGCGGCGGCTATGCCCAGGTGGTGCCCATGGAGGATATCAATCTGCATTTCACCGGTGACTTTCACGCCATCACCTCTGCCAACAATCTACTTTGCGCGGTTCTTGACAATCACATTCAGCAGGGTAATGAGCTGGGCATCGACCCCCGTCGCGTGCTCTTCTCCCGCGTGCTGGATATGAACGACCGCGCGCTGCGCAACATTCTGATCGGCCTCGGCGGCAAGGTCAACGGTGTGCCCCGCGAGGATCATTTCATGATCACCGTGGCAAGTGAGGTTATGGCCATTCTCTGCCTTGCAGAGGACATTCCCGACCTCAAAAAGCGCCTTGGTGATATTCTGGTGGCCTACACCTATGACGGCAAGCCCGTTTTCTGCCGCGATCTGAAGGTGGCAGGCGCCATGACCGCCCTTTTGAAGGATGCCATCAAGCCCAATCTGGTACAAACCTTGGAGAACACCCCCGCCCTCATTCACGGCGGTCCCTTTGCCAATATTGCCCACGGCTGTAACTCCATCCGCGCCACCAAGCTGGCGCTGAAGCTTTCCGATTATGCCATCACCGAGGCGGGCTTCGGTGCCGATCTCGGTGCGGAAAAATTCCTTGATATCAAATGCCGCAAGGCCGGCATTTCTCCCGACGCCGTGGTGCTGGTCGCCACCGTCCGCGCCCTGAAATACAACGGCGGCGTAAAGAAGGAGGATCTGAAGGAGGAAAATGTGGAGGCGCTCCTCCGCGGTGCCGTCAATCTGGAGGCACATATCGACAATATTCAGAAGTTTGGCGTTCCCGTGGTGGTGGCCATCAACCGCTTTGCCACCGATAGTGATGCAGAGCTGGATGCCATCCGCACCATCTGCGAGAAGAAGGGCGCCGATTTCGCCCTTTCCGAGGTCTTTGCCAAGGGTGGCGAAGGTGGCGTCGAGCTGGCCGAAAAGGTGGTTGCCGCTTGCGAGAAGCCGAAGAATTTCCGCTTTCTCTATAACGACGAGGCTTCCGTTACCGAGAAGATCGAGACCATCGCCCGTGAGCTTTACGGCGCTGACGGCGTTCAGCTGGAGGGTGCAGCCAAGAAGGCACTGGCCGATATTCTGGCCATCGATCCCAACTATGCAAAGCTCCCCGTCTGCATGGCCAAGACCCAGTATTCCCTTTCCGATGATCCCACCAAGCTGGGCCGTCCTACCGGCTTCACCCTGACAGTGCGTGACATTCGCCTTTCTGCCGGTGCCGGCTTCATCGTGGTGCTGACCGGTGCCATTATGACCATGCCCGGCCTTGGCAAGGCTCCCTCTGCCTATAGCATCGACATGGATGCCGACGGCAACATTACGGGATTGTTCTGATGCTGCGTTTGCAATTACACACATCAAGCACCGAGGAAACCGAAGCTGCCGGCGCAGCTCTCGCCCACCGCATGATCGACGAGGGGTTGCCTCACTTTGTAGCCTTATACGGCGATCTCGGTGTGGGCAAAACCGCCTTCGTGCGTGGCTTCGCCTCCGTGATTTGCCCCGGCGCAGCGGTACGCTCGCCCACCTTTTCCTTGGTGTACGAGCACCGTGGAAAGCCATTCGATCTTTTTCATTTCGATATGTATCGTATCGAAAGCGAGGACGATCTCTACTCTATCGGCTATGATGATTACCTGGATCGCGGCGTGTGCCTTGTGGAATGGAGCGAGCATATCCCCTACGCACTCCCCGCGCACCGCATTGCCGTGACCATCAAAAAGGACGATTTCTCAAGGCCCGACAGCCGCGAGATCACCGTAGAAGAACTGGAGGTGCCCCTATGCTGATCCTTGCACTGGACAGCACGGCTGTGGTGGCCAGCGTGGCGCTTTGTGAAAATGACCGCGCCCTTGCCGCCTTTCATCTGAATAACGGCAATACCCACAGCGAAACGCTGCTTCCCATGGTCAAGGCGGCGCTTACAACCACCGGACATACGGTGGATGACGTCGATCTTTTTGCCTGCAGCGTGGGCCCCGGCTCCTTTACCGGCGTGCGCATTGGTGCAGCTACCATCAAAGGGCTTGCCTTTGGCAAGCAGAAGCCCGTGATCGGCGTTTCTACGCTGGAGGCGCTGGCCACCAACCTGCTGCCCTTCGAGGGCTTGATCGTTCCCGTCATGAACGCCCGCAGAGGCCAGGTCTACAATGCTGTTTTTGAAGGAAGGGACGGAAGGCTCATCCGTCTCACAGAGGATCGTGCCCTGGCCGTTACGGAGCTGGAGGCAGAGCTTGCAGCCATGGGACGCCCCTTCGCCCTTTGCGGTGACGGCGCGGAGATGGCCGCCGGACTTCTTCGGGAGATCACCCCCACGGCCGTTTCCCCTCTGCTTCTTTCTCAAAATGCCGTTTCCGTGGCCGAGGTGGCGCTTGCGGCCTATGAAAGCGGTGTCCGCACCACGGATGCGGAGCTTGCTCCCGTGTATCTGCGCTTGCCTCAGGCTGAGCGCGAGCGCCTGGAGCGCGAAAAGCAAAATTCATCCATCTGAAAGGATAGTGCTATGAAAAAACTGATTCTCGGCTGTGACCACGCCGCCGTGGAACTGAAAAATTTGGTAAAAGAACACCTTACTGCCCGCGGCTTTGAGGTAGAGGACGTAGGTACCCACACCACCGATAGCTGCAATTATCCGGATATCGCCCACAAGCTGTGCACCAAAATTCAAAGCGGTGAGCATACCATGGGCATTCTCATTTGCGGTACCGGCATTGGTATGTCCATGGCCGCCAATAAGCACCGCGGCATCCGTGCCGCTTGCTGCTCCGATACCTTCAGCGCAAAGCTGACCCGCCAGCACAACGACGCCAACGTGCTGTGCTTCGGCGCCCGCGTGGTGGGCATGGGGCTTGCCATTGAGCTGGTGGACGCCTTTGTGGACGCCGAATTCGAGGGCGGCAAGCACGCGGTGCGCGTGGATATGATCACCGCCATTGAAAACGGCACACTTGCTTGATATCCGTATGACTGAAAATAAAAAACGTACCGCCGCCGTCATTGTGGCGGCCGGCAGCTCTCTGCGCATGGGAAATGACATCAAAAAGCAATTTTTGAAGGTGAAGGCCGTCCCTGTGCTTCTCCGCACGCTGCAAAGCTTTGAGGCCTGCGATCAGATCGACGAGATCGTTGTGGTAGCCAAGGAGGAGGACGTAGCCGCCGTCCGCGAGCTGGCGGCAGAGTATCAGATCGCCAAGCTCACCGCCGTAGTCGTTGGCGGTGCCACGCGAGCTATTTCTGCCAAGCTGGGCTTTGAGCGCATCGACCCCGATATGCAATACGTAGCGATCCACGATGGCGCCCGATGCCTGGTAACACCGGAGGAGATAGAACGGGTCTGCCTCGCAGCCTACGAGCAAGGGGCTGCTACCGCTGCCGTTCCCGTCACCGATACGGTCAAGCGCGCCGATGAAAGCGGCTTCATTGCCGACACGCTGGATCGTCGCAGTATTTTCCTTGCGGCAACCCCCCAGATCTTCTCCGTAGAGCTTTATCGCCGGGCGCTGGAGGCGGAATGCATTGACTTCACCGACGACAATCAACTGATCGAGCTGCTGCCCCACCCGGTGAAGATCGTGGAGTGCAGCAGAGATAACATCAAGATCACCTATCCGGAGGATGTTTCCCTCGCGGAGTTTATTCTGAATCGAAGGGAGGGGCTGCAATGAGGATCGGTCACGGCTACGACGTGCATCGGCTGGTGGAGGATCGCCCTTTGATACTGGGCGGCGTCACCATTCCCCACACCCACGGTCTACTCGGCCATTCCGACGCTGACGTGCTCGTCCATGCCATTATGGACGCGCTGCTCGGTTCCGCTGCGCTGGGAGATATCGGCAAGCTGTTTCCCGATAGCGATCCCGCCTACAAGGGCGCGGACAGTCTCCTACTGGCCACGGAGGTGGCAAAGCGCATCCGCGCGGCGGGCTTCGAGATCGGCAACGTGGACGCTACAGTGATTGCCGAGCGTCCCAAGCTCGCTCCCCACATTCCCTTGATGCGTGAGCGTATTGCCGCCGCCCTTGGCATTGCGGTGAGTGCCATCAGTGTCAAGGCCACCACCGAGGAAGGCCTCGGCTTTTCCGGCAGAAAGGAAGGCATCGCCGCTCACGCGGTCTGCCTCCTGCAATAAAAAAGCCGCCCAGAGGGGCGGCCGGCACGCCTTGCGGGGCTAAGACAAGCAAACTTCCCTCTTTTTCTCTTCCCTCCCGCGCCACGTGCTTGTTTTCATTTGCGTGCTTCTCATTGTCATATTATGTCGAAATTTTCTTTTTGTGAGGTTTTTTATGAAAATTGCGCCTTCTATGTTATCCGCTGATTTTGCACACCTTGCCGAGTCGGTTGCCCGCGTGGAGAACGCCGGCGTTGAAATGCTCCATCTGGACGTAATGGACGGTAATTTTGTACCCAATCTTTCCTTCGGCCCCTGTGTGATCGCCGGCATCCGCCCCGAGAGCAAGCTGTTTTTTGACGTGCATCTGATGATCGAGCGCCCGGAGCGCTATATTGATTACTTCGTCAAGTGCGGCGCTGACGGCATCACCATCCACTTTGAGAGCACCGAGAACCCTGCCGAGGTGCTGAAGACTATTCGCGCCGCCGGCGTAAAGCCCGCCGTTGCCATCTCCCCCGACACTCCCGCCGATGTGCTCTATCCCCTGCTGCCGCTGGTGGATATGGTGCTGGTAATGACAGTTTACCCCGGCTTTGGCGGTCAGAAGCTGATACCCGCTTGCCTTGAAAAGGCCGCACAGCTCCGCGCAAAGATCGAGGAGCTGGGGCTTGCCATTGACGTGCAGGCCGATGGCGGCATTGGTGCCGGCAATCTGGCCGACGTGCTGAAGAGCGGCATCAACGTGGTGGTAGCAGGCTCCGCCGTGTTCGGCGCGCCCGATCCTGCCAAGGCCGTGGCAGATATGCGTAAGATCGAGGCCGAGCTGGCTTAAAAACGACTTCAAAAGAAAAAAACGCGAGAATTTCTCGCGTTTTTTTCTTTTACTTGGTCAGCTCCTTGAAATAGGCCACAGCGGCAGCATAGATATCCTCGTTGCTGCTGTTTCCAAAGACAAAGGGGCCCATCAGGCAGACCACGGTGTCCTCCGGCAGCACGCGCACGGCGCTGTTGTTCTTGTAAAGCTCGGTATCGCCGAGGCGAATGCCATAGCAATGCGTGTTGCCATCCTTATCGGTGGTGTAAACGGCCCCCTTAGGCGATTCGCCAAGCACGGGGGTAAGGTCAGTCAGCACCTGGCTTTGAGTAGCCAGCTCCTCAAACATCCAGGGCGCAAGGAAATACACCGAGGCGTCTCCCGTTTTGATGTAGTTGTTGTACTGCCCCTTCTGCTGGGTGTTATTGTAAGCGTCCACCACGATGCCGGCGGGCTTGCCATCCTTATCCACGCGGTTCTTCATTTCCTCGATTTCAGCGGCAGAATAGACACTAAAGGACACGATGCGAACGGTTTTATTGCCATCACCGTCAATATCCGTGGCAAGCTTGGTGGAAAGACAGGCGTTCAGCGCCTTCAGCCCCGCCTCGTCGGTCATAAAGCTATAGGGGCCGGCGGTGACGATGGTCAGATCTCCCTCGCTCTCTCTGGTGCTCATTTGCACCACGCAAACGATCAACACTACGGCAATAAACAGCGCGGCAATAGTGTGCCATTTATAATGATACCAGAAGTTATCAAACCAGCGGTAAAGCTTACCGTGGGGGCGCTCCGGACGCGTAGCGCTTCCAACTCCACCGAGACGGATCTCCCGCTCATCCAGCTTTTCTTCTCTTTTTTCGTTATTTTCTCTCATTTTGCTTCCTTTCTGACATACAAAGCGGGAGTGCCGAGGCACTCCCGTTACTGATTAGTCGATCGGCTTCATCGTCGGGAACAGGAGCACGTCGCGGATGGACGGGCTATCGGTGAGCAGCATGACCAAACGGTCAATGCCAAAGCCAAGGCCGCCTGTGGGAGGCAGGCCGTACTCAAGAGCGGTAACGTAATCGTAATCCACCTGCGCGCGGCAGTTGGGGTCCAGCGCCTTTCGCTCGGCCACCTGGCGTTCAAAGCGCTCCTTCTGGTCGATGGGATCGTTCAGCTCGGAGAAGGCGTTGCCAAACTCGGTGGCGTTGATGAAGTACTCAAAGCGCTCGGTGAAGGCGGGATTTTCGGGCTTGCGCTTGGCAAGGGGGCTGATCTCTACGGGATAATCGTAAATAAAGGTAGGCTGAATGAGCTTCTCCTCCACAAACGCGTCAAAGAACTCTGCCAGGATCGCACCCTTGGTGGGCACCTCGGGCAGCTCGACGTGATGCGCCTTGGCGGCAGCGATTGCCTCCTCGTCGGTGGCGATCTCGTTAAAGTCCACACCGCTATACTTCTTCACAGCCTCCAGCATGGTCATACGCTCCCAATGGCCAAGGTCGATCTGATGACCACAGTAAGGAATGACAAGACTGCCGCAGACCTTCTGGGCTACGGTACGCATCATCTCCTCCACCAGATCCATCAGCGCGTGATAATCGGTATAGGCCTGATACAGCTCAATGCTGGTGAACTCGGGGTTGTGCTTGGGGTCCATACCCTCGTTACGGAAGATACGGCCTACCTCGTAGACACGATCCATGCCGCCCACGATCAGACGCTTCAGATACAGCTCGGTCTCGATACGCAGCACCATATCCATATCCAGCGTGTTGTGATGGGTGGTAAAGGGACGAGCGCTGGCACCGATCTCAAAGGGGGTAAGAATAGGGGTATCCACCTCGAGGAAGCCCTTGCCGTCAAGGAAGGAGCGCAGCTCCCGCAGGATCATGCTACGCTTGACAAAGGTATCCTTTACCTCGGGATTCATGATGAGATCCACATAGCGCTGACGGTAGCGCATCTCCTGATCCTTCAGGCCGTGGAACTTCTCGGGCAGGGGCAGCAGGCTCTTGGAAAGCAGCACCAGCTCGGTGCAGCGCACGCTGATCTCGCCCATTTTGGTGCGGAACACAATGCCCTTTACACCAATGATATCACCGATATCCATCTTCTTGAAGCCGGCATAAGCCTCTTCGCCGATGATGTCGCGGCGCACGTAGATCTGAATATCGCCCTTGTCGTCGCGCAGGTGCGCAAAGCTTGCCTTACCCATAATACGACGGGTCATCATACGACCGGCAAGGCAAACCTCTACCTCGGTTTCAGCCTCAGCCTCAAGATCGGCAAAGCGCTCCTTGATCTCGGCGGAATAGGCATCCTGGGGATATTTGGTGATCTCAAAGGGATCGTGACCGGCCTCGCGCAACGCAGCCAGCTTTTCGCGACGCACACGGAATACGTCCGCAATATTTACTTCTTCTGCGGCCTCAACCGCATTATTTCTGATCTCTTCAGACATGGCTTCTCCTTTTAGTCGCGGCTTACGCTCAAAATACGATAGGTAAAGGTGTAACCGGAGGCCTCAACCGTACCGGTAACGGTGTCGCCCTTTTTGTGACCGATCAAAGCGGCACCGACGGGAGACTGGTCGGAAATCTTGCCGCTGATGATATCAGCCTCATTGGAGCCGACGATACGATACGTAAGATCCTCACCGGCCACTTCGTCGCGCACCTTCACAGTGGAGCCAATATCAATGACACCACGCACGGCCTTGGAGGCATCGTATACCTCGGCGTGCTCAATATCGTATTTCAGCTTCAGGATCCGGGCCTCGTTTTCAGCCTGGGCGTTACGTGCAGCATCATACTCGGCGTTCTCGGAAAGGTCACCGAAGCCACGGGCTACAACGATATCGTTTTTGATACGCTCGCGCTCTTCGCCCTCGCGCCATTGCAGCTCCTTGACCAGCTCGTCATAACCCTGTTGGGTCATTGTAATCTTCTTTTCGTTTGCCATTGCGGTTACTCCTCTATACTATTAAAATAAATTTTTACGGTTGAAATACTTTTAACGCAGCCTGCAGCTGATCATCCTCAGCCTCGGTCAGCAAATACAGGTTCTTGCCGGCGGCCTCCTCAGACAGCGCCACCTCCACGTGGGGTGCGATACCCACATCGTGGTAATTTTCGCCCGAAGGGGGCGTATAATATCCCACCGTCAGCTTCAAGCCTCCCTTGTAGCCCATGGCGCCAAGGTCAAAGACGGATTGCAGAATCCCCTTGCCAAAGCTGGTCTCGCCCACCAGGGTAGCCAGCTGATAATCCCGCAGCGTGGAAGCAAACAGCTCGGCAGCGCTGGCGCTGTAGCCGTTCATCAGCACGGCCAAGGGGTACTGGCGGTAACAGCCGATATCTTCCTTGGTTACGCTGCAGGCCTCGCCCTCATCCCGATAGGTAACGACCTCCACATATTCGCTGGAGATCTCCTTGCCGTCCTTACCGTAGGTACTGACCACAAGATCCCCCTCGTTCAGAAAATAACTGAGAATCGCCTTGACGGAGCGCAGATCACCACCGGGATTGTTGCGCACGTCGATCACGAATTTCGTACAATTTTTAGCGATCAGACCATCCATGGCGGCCTTGAACTGCTCCGGCGTATGCAGATCAAATTGCGTGATGCGCACAATGCCCACCGTGGGATCGGTTTCCGAAACGTGCCCGCTGGCACTGACGATTTGTATAGCGGCGCGAGTCACGGAGAAGAAGAGGGTCTCGCCGTTCCGGATCACGGTGAACTCCGCTTTGGTTCCCGCCTCACCGCGCAGTAGATCCAGAGAAGCCTCATAACCCTTTTCAGCTACGGAAACGGCGTTTTCACCGCTGCCGAGAGAAATTACCACGTCACCGGGAGCGACCCCCGCCTGCATAGCGGGAGAATCCGGCAGCACGTCAATGATCAATATGCCCGTCGGATCCTGGCTTTCGGTCACCGTCACGCCAATGCCTACCGCATTACCGCTGTTTTGCTCCAGCAGCGCGGCAAACTCTTCCTCGGTATAATAAGCGGCGTACTGATCGCCCGTAGCAGCAGCATAGGCCTTCAGCATTTCATCCAGCAAAAGCTGACCGTCGGTATCATAGAGTGAATATTGCTTAAAGATCTGATCGATCAGACCGATCTTGTCTACATAATCCTCCGCGTCCTCTTCCCCTGTGGTACCAAGCGTACCGCCGGGAGTCAACAGAAGAGCACAGCCGCTGCCTGCGACAAACGCGATGACGGCAACGGAAAGAATGGCAGCGATCAGCGAGATCAAAAACGTGGATAACGAGACGGTTCGCTTGGGCTTTGCGGCCGCAGGCTGTACCGCAGGCGCGTAGGGGTAGCTCCCCGGAGCCGGCGGCATTTCCCGATAAATTTCCCGCAGCTCAATGCCGAAGGAAAGAAGCTGCAAACGCAGCGCGTCAAAAACGCTGGCGGGATTCACCGCATCCGCCGCAAGGATCATCAAACGGGCACCTGCCTCGTCAAGACTGACTGTCGCACCGGAAAGGCTCTCGCAAACAAGCCTTTGCAGCTCCGCGCGACGCGCAGCGTCTACGGCCGGCGTCAAAGAATAAATCAGTTTCATAATTCCCTTTCTTATGAAAAGCAGATAGGCATAGAAGGGTTAAAACAATCAAAAGTAAGCGGTGGCAAAAGCCTGCCGCTTACTATTGATGCTTATGTATTAGAATTTGCCGGGCTTGGAGTCAAGATACTTCTTGACCATCAAGGCGACCTTAAAGGTAATGGCATGCTCAAACTCACGCAGATCAAGGCCGGTCAGCTTGCGGATCTTCTCCAGACGGTATACCAGCGTGTTGCGGTGAACAAAGAGCTTACGGGAGGTTTCGGACACGTTCAGATTGTTCTCAAAGAAGCTCTGAATAGTCATCAGCGTCTCGCGATCAAGAGACTCCAGGCTCTCCTTCTTGAAGACCTCCTGCAGGAACATTTCGCAAAGAGTGGTGGGCAGCTGATAAATGAGACGGCCAATGCCCAGGTTCTCATAGCTGATGATGTTCTTTTCGGTTTCGAACACCTTGCCGACCTCCAGAGCCACCTGTGCCTCCTTGTAGGCACGAGCCAGATCCTTGATATTGTCAACGGCGGTGGAAATACCGATGGCCACCTTGGTGTAAAACTCGGTAGAAAGGGTGTCGGCAATGTTGGTGGCGATCTTCTCGATCTCGCGGCTGTCAATGCCGGACTTCACGTCCTTTACCAGCACGATATCATGCTCACCGACGCTGATCACGTAGTCCTTGGACTTATCCGGGAACATATTCTGCAGCATCTCAAAGGGCATCATATCGGTCTTACCAAAGAACTTGATCAGGAATACGATGCGCACCTCTTCGGTGTTGAAGTGCAGCTCCTTGCTCTTGATGTAAATATCGCTGGGCAGAATATTATCGAGAATGATATTCTTGATAAAGGAGCCCTTGTCGTACTTCTCATCATAGAGATTTTTGATGTTGCCAAGAGAAATGGCCAGCATCTTGCACATCTTCTCCGCCATTTTGTCCTCGCCCTCGACAAAGACGATGTACTCTGCCTTGGAGCCGCTGAAAATGGGGCGGTAGGTATATCCACCGGATACGACCTCCTCCGACGCGTAGGCAATCTCCTCGCGGATACCCTGCTTGACCTCACCGATCTTGACAAGCTCAGAGCAGGAAATGATGACGCCGTTCTCGTCGATCACACCGATCACACGGTCGATAGCGTCCTTCATTTGATGGATCACGCCTTGAAACAATCTGTTTGACATACCTTTTTACCTCATTCTTTTATATGTGAATTATATAGAATTACTTATATTTTACACGGTTTTTGGGTATTTTGCAATAGGTATTTGACATTTTTCACAGAAAAAAGTAAATTTTTTTGTGAATTTTATGTCCGAAGCAGGTTGCGCTCAGGAAAGCTCCAGTACGCAGGAAATAGCAGCCAGCGCAAAGAGGGGGGCTGTTTCGGTGCGCAAAATACGGTGCCCAAGCCCTGTCATAGCAAAGCCGGCAGCCCGTGCTGCCTCGGCCTCCTTCAAGGAAAAGCCCCCTTCGCTACCAACGATCAGGGCGAGACTCCCCTTTTTCGGAAAATCCTCTGCCGAAAGCAGCTTGCCAATGGGAACGGTGCCGTCCCCCTCGTAGCAAAAAAGCACGCGGTCTGCACGGCCGGCCTCGGCCAGCATTTCAGAAAAGGAAACGGTTTCCAGCACCTCGGGCAGACGCCCGCGGCCACATTGCTTTGCCGCCTCCAGCGCGATGCGCTGACGGCGGGCAGTCTTGTGCGCCTCCGCCTCCCGTTTACAGCGAACGATGCAACGCTCACTCTCAAAGGGTACGATGCGAGAGGCACCGCACTCCACAGATTTTTGTATGACGGTATCCAGCTTATCTCCCTTGGGCAGCGCTTGATAGAGCGTGATCTCCAGGGGCGGCTCGGTATCCTGCTTGCGACAGGAAAGGATGGTTGCCGTGACGGCATCCTCCGTAAAGGACGCGAGACAGCAGGTATATTCGTTTCCCGCATAGTCGGAAACGGTGATCTCCTGCCCCTTTGCCATACGCAGCGAGCGGGAGATATGATGGGCGTCGTCGCCTGTCAGCGTGACGGTGTTTTCGGCAATTTGGCTACTTCCAACAAAGAAACGCGGCACTCTGACGGCCCCCTTTTTTTCAAGATGAATATAGTATAACGCAAATTGCCCAATTTGTCAATGCCTTTTTTGTTATTTTTTACTGTTTTGTATGCGAAAATCACAAAAACTTTTTTTCCAGCGCACGAAAATCACTAAAAATGACCGCGCCAAGCCTTTTGGACCGCTTGCACAAAAGAAAAGAGCGCCGCAGACAACTGATCCTGCCTGCGGCGCTCACTTTTACTTTTCAAAAAATCTTGGAGTCCGACAGCGCCCGCGCGCTCCTCTGCTCTTTTTATTGGATGATCAAATCGGCAATATCAAGAGAGCCTGTCAAAGCCTCCTCGTTCTCGAAGGATGCAGGCTTGATGACAAAGGTAATCTCCTCCAGGCATTTCAGCGTTTCGGGATACGTAAAATCAGCAGGAGTGATCACGCACTCCTCGTATTCTGTGGAAATACTGAAATCAAAATTTTCGTGCATCCAGGCCTTTTCCTTTGGCTTGATCTCCACCCATATCGTTCCGATGCTACCGTCCACGGAGCGTGCCCGAAAGCTGATCTGCTTTGCCCTGCTGACATCTACCACGGGGTGCTTCAAATAATACACACCCGCATACTCGGGAATCTCATCACGCAATCTGGTTTTTTCAAAATTCACCTTCAAGCTGACGGATCCGCCGTCCTCGGACTTTTTCACCTTAAACACCGTGGTTTCATTGCCGCAGGAGGCGAAGGTCCTCACCTGGCGCATATCGAAGGTGATATCCGAAAGCAACGTCATATCGTCCGCATCATTGATGAGGGTGACCAGATAATCCATGGAGGATTGGAAGGTGTGATCCATGCGGGGCTCAAGGCCTTGATATTTGGCTATGGCATCCAGAGGATCCGGCAAGTTCTCGGGAAAAGAGAAGCCGCGCATCATGATCGGAATGATATCCTTTCCGCAGCGCATGGCATGCTCGATCTCGAGGCGCACCCAATCGTTCGGGTCGTCGATGCAGCGATCCAACGCGTTGGGAGGCAGAACCAAAATCAGCTTGCGCGAGCTTTCGATCTCCGCGTAAAGCTGCTTGTTGAAATCCCCCGCTCTGAGAGACTCCACGTCGTGAAAGACCTTCAAGCCTCTTTCCTTCAGCTCATTCTTCAGTATCATCGCAAAGCTGTCGCCACCGTCGCGCCGGTAGCTGATAAAAACGTCGTATTTCATAGAAAATTCCTTTTCTGAGCCGCTGCTCTCACACGCAAAGGCAACAGCACCGTTTTACTGACACTTCTGCACCACCAGCGCGCACCAACCGTTATCCTCCAGCTTCTGTACCACGGAAAGGTTGTTGGCAACCAAGGCCTCGGTCACCTCGTCGGCACGCTCGGTAATGATGCCGGAGGCCAGCAGAATGGCGTCGTCCTTCATGTAGCGACCAACGTCCGGCGCCATGCGAATGATGATATCCGCCACGATATTGGCGCAAACGAGATCATACTTGCCGCCGGAAAGGTCAACCTGCCGGAGCAGGTCGGATACCTCGCAGGTCACGTTTGTCTGGCCGCTTTCCTCAATATTCTCGTTTGCTACGCGCACGGCCACGGGGTCAATATCGTAGGCCTTGCACTCAGCAGCGCCCAGCTTGGAGGCACAAATGGCCAGAATACCGCTGCCACAGCCTACATCCAGCATACGGCAACCGGGCTTGGTGTATTCCTCCAGCAGCTCGATCACAAGCCTTGTGGTTTCGTGGGTGCCGGTGCCAAAGGCCATGCCGGGATCCATACGTACGATCACCTCGCCCTCGGCGGGGGTATACTCCTCCCACATGGGCACGATGACCATGCGCTTTCCGATGTGCAGCGTCTTATAGTAAGCCTTCCAGGAATTGGCCCAGTCCTCCTCGTTGACACCGATCACCTCCACCTTACCCTCCAAGCCGCTTTCGCTCATGCGGTCACGGATAAAGGCCACGGCATCGGTAAAGGGACGGTCTGCGTCCAGAAATACCGAAACAGAGGCAATGGTCTTATCGGCGTTGAGAATACTCTCGTCAATGAGATCGCCGTAGCAGGTCTTCAGATCGATATCGCTGAAATCCTCAATCATCAGATTGTTATTCAGCATGCTCATAATGGCCACCAGCGTGTCCAGGTGCACAAGCGGCACCGTGACCTTCAGCTGTGTCCAGTCCTTACAGTTATCCATAATTCTCCTTAATTCCGGTTGAGGCGCTCAAAGATGCGCTTGAAAAAGCCGGATTTTTTGGCGTAATTGGATTCGCCGCAGCCATCCGCAAAGGCACGCACCTGCTCCTTTTGCTTTTCGCTAAGGGATTTGGGGATCTCCACGTTGACCACAAAAATAAGGTCTCCGCGTCGATTGGCGTTATTTACATAAGGAATACCCTTCCCCTTCATGGTAAAACGAGTACCGGGCTGGGTCCCCTCCGGAATGGTGTACTTGGCGTTGCCCTCCAGGGTGGGAATCTCGATCTCCGCGCCGAGAATGGCGTCGGTTACAGGCAGGGGGACCTCGCAGTAAATGTGATAGCCGTCGCGCTCAAAGATGGGGTGAGGCTTGACCATCACCTGCAAAATGAGATCGCCTGCAGAGCCGCCGTTGCGGCCATCGTTGCCCTGACCGCGCAGCGCGATACGCTCGCCGTCATCAATGCCGGCAGGAATCGACACATCCAGCTTTTTGGTAATGCGGATAAAGCCCGTGCCGCGACAGTTCTGACAGGGGGTCTTGATGATCTTGCCCTTACCGCGACAGCTGTCACAGGTGGTGGTGCTCTGGAACTGCATACCGCCAAGACGCTGCATCACGCGCATCTGACCGGAGCCGTGGCACTTGCTGCAGGTTTCGGGAGAGCTGCCCTTTGCCGCACCGCTACCGGAGCAATCCGGACACTTGGTGACACGGTTATAGCTGATCTCCTTCTTCACGCCGAAGGCTGCCTCTTCAAATGTAATCGAAACTCTCGCTCCGATATCGTCGCCGCGTATCGGGCCGTTGCGCTGCTGCGCACCACCGAAGCCGCCGCCGAAAAAGCTGCTGAAAATGTCCCCGAAATCACCAAAGCCGCCAAAACCGCCAAAGCCGCCCCCGGCCCCGCCGGCGGCGGGGTCGAAGGCTGCGTGGCCATATTGGTCATATTTGGCGCGCTTATCTGCGTCGGAGAGCACGTCGTAGGCCTCGTTCACCTCTTTGAACTTGACCTCGGCTTCCTGATCTCCGGGGTTCATATCCGGGTGATATTTCTTGGCAAGGGACCGGTACGCCTTTTTAATGGTGGCCTCATCCGCCCCCTTATCTACACCCAGAACCTCATAATAATCGCGTTTATCTGCCATAATTCTCTCTTAATTATTTATCAGTCTTATCCTCAAAATCGGCGTTGTAGAAGCCCTCGCCACCGGCGTTACCGGCACCGGCACCCATATCGGGGCCTGCGCCCTCGGCGCCGCCCTGCTGCTTGTAGAGCTTCTCGGAAAGGGCGTAGAATGCCTTCTCCAGCGCCTCGGAATCGGCCTTGATGGCTGCGGTATCGCCACCGGCAAGGGTGGTGCGCAGCTTCTCAATGGCAGCCTTCACGTCGGCCTTATCCTCCTCGGGCAGCTTGTCACCGATCTCGCCTATGGTCTTCTCGCTCTGGAAGATCAGCGTCTCAGCGTGGTTCTTGGTATCCACGGCCTCCTTCTGCTTCTTATCCTCCTCAGCGAACTTCTCCGCATCCTTCACGGCGCGGTCGATGTCCTCCTGGCTCATGTTGGTGGAGGAGGTGATGGTGATGTGGGTCTCCTTGCCGGTGCCCTTATCCATAGCAGTTACGTTAACGATGCCGTTGGCGTCGATATCAAAGGTGACCTCGATCTGAGGCACGCCACGGGGAGCGGCGGGAATGCCGTCCAGATTGAAGCGGCCGAGGGTGGTGTTGCCTGCAGCCATCTCACGCTCACCCTGCAGCACGTGGATCTCCACGGAGGTCTGACCGTCAGCAGCGGTGGAGTAGACATGGCTCTTCTTGACGGGGATGGTGGTGTTACGGTCAATGATACGGTTAAACACGCCGCCCAGCGTCTCGATGCCGAGAGACAGAGGGGTTACGTCCAGCAGCAGCAGATCCTTCACGTCGCCGCCCAGCACGCCGCCCTGAATAGCAGCGCCAACAGCCACGCACTCGTCGGGGTTGATGCCCTTGAAGGGATCCTTGCCGGTGAACTTTTTCACGGCCTCCTGCACAGCGGGAATACGGGTGGAGCCGCCCACCAGCAGTACCTTGTGGATATCGGAAACGGACTTGCCCGCATCGGAAAGTGCCTTTCTGGTGGGAACCATGCAGCGGTCGACCAGGTCAGCGGTCAGACGGTCAAACTCAGCACGGGTAAGAGTAGCCTCAAAGTGAAGAGGGCCGGCAGCGGTAGCAGTGATAAAGGGCAGGTTGATGTTGGAGCTGGTCATGCCGGAAAGCTCGATCTTGGCCTTCTCGGCGGCATCCTTCAGTCTCTGCAGCACCATCTTGTCCTGACGGAGGTCGACGCCGTTTTCCTTCAGGAACTTGTCGGCCATCCAGTCGATGATGCGCTGGTCGAAGTCGTCACCGCCAAGGCGGGTGTCGCCGTTGGTGGCAAGCACCTCAAATACGCCGTCGGAGATCTCCAGAATGGATACGTCAAAGGTACCGCCGCCAAGGTCGAATACCATGATGGTCTGGTCGTTTTCCTTGTCCATACCGTAAGCGAGAGCCGCAGCGGTGGGCTCGTTGATGATACGCTTGACGTCAAGGCCGGCGATCTTGCCTGCGTCCTTGGTAGCCTGAC